>JACQWB010000310.1 GCA_016209385.1 Candidatus Rokuibacteriota bacterium | reverse complement strand
GCATCCACGACCTTGCCCACCGGGTCGGGGAGCTGGGCGATCTGCCTGAGCCCCTGAGCCATCTCCTCGATCCGCCCCTCGGTCAGGGTGAGCCGGTCGAGGAACGCGCGGGTGTGGCCGCGAGCCCGCGCCCGTTCCAGGTCCGCCCGGTTGGCCTCCAGGAGCGTCTCGACCTTCTCCTCGAGGCCCCGCGCCATCTGGACGAGGGCGTCGTCCTTGACCTTGGTCGGGCAGAGCGCGAGCGCCCGCGCCGCGTCCTTGGCGGCCCGCGCCTTGGCTTCCACCAGTTGCCGGATCCCCAGGCTCTTGTCCATCCTACCCCTCTGGGCCCCGCCGCCGGGCTGGCGCGCTAGAGCACGACGAGATTGTCGCGATGAATGACCTCGTCCCAGCGCTTGTAGCCGAGGATCCCCTCGATGGCCGTCGTCCTGGCTCCCCGGATCCGCCTGAGCTCCTCCGCATCGTAGTTGGTGAGGCCGCGGGCGAACTCCTTGCCGTCGGCCGTGGCCAGGACGACCACCTCGCCCGCCTGGAATTCGCCTTCCACCTCGACGACACCCGAGGGGAGCAGGCTCTTGCCGCGCTCAGCCAGCGCCCGCTTCGCGCCGGCGTCCACGGTCAGCCGCCCCTGCGGTGGCACGGCGAAAGCGAGCCAGCGTTTACGCGCCCCGAGCCGGTCCGCCTTGGGAACGAAGACCGTCCCCACCGGCGCGCCGCCGAGGAGCCGCTCGATCGTAAGGGGCTCGTGTCCGCTGGCGATGACCATCGGAATCCCCGAGGCCATGGCCTTCTGGGCAGCCTGGAGCTTGGTGCTCATGCCGCCGACCGACAGCGCCCCCTCGGCGTCCTGCGCCAGGTGCTGGACCTCGTCCGTCAGCGCCTCCACCACCTCGAGCTTCCGGGCGCTCGGGTCCCGCCGGGGATCCCCCGTGTAGAGGCCGTCCACGTCGGTGAGCAGCACCAGGAGGTCGGCGTCGACCAGGTGGCTCACCAGAGCGGCGAGGTTGTCGTTGTCGCCGACCTTGATCTCCTCGACCGCGACGGTGTCGTTCTCGTTGACGACAGGGAGGACGCCGAAGCCGAGAAGCGTCAGCAACGTATTGCGGGCGTTCAGGTACCGCGCCCGGTGACTGATATCCTCCTGGGTCAGCAGCACCTGAGCCACCTTGAGGTCGTGGCGGGCGAAGGCCTGCTCGTAGTGCCACATGAGCGCCGACTGACCGACGGCCGCCGCGGCCTGCTTCTCGGGGATCGAGCGCGGGCGCTCGGCGAACCCGAGCCGGGTCATCCCGGCGGCGATAGCGCCCGACGAGACGAGCACGACCTCCCGCCGCCCCGCGACGATCCGCGCCAGATCGTCGGCGAGCCGGCCGATGCGCGCGGCGTCGAGCCCGGCCCCCGGCGTGGCGATCAGACCGCTCCCCACCTTGACCACGAGACGCCGGGCCTTCGCGAGCAGTTTACGCGCGCCTGTGCTGGCTAGCTGGCGAGCTTCGCCCATGCCCTGCCCTCGAGCCGCGCGGCGACGGCACCCATCAGCTCCGGGACCCCGTGCCCCGTGACGGCGGAGACCGCGAAGAACGGGAGGCCGGCGGCGGCGCAGAAGCCCTCCAGGGCGGCCCGCCGCTCCCCGGTCTCCGGGAGGTCGATCTTGTTCGCGACGACGAGCTCGGGGCGCGCCGCGAGGTCCGGCGAATACGCCTTCAGCTCATCCCGGATCGCCCCGTAGTCCTCGACCGGATCGCGTCCCATGCCGGGGTCGAGATCAATCAGGTGGATGAGGAGCCGGGTCCGCTCCGTGTGGCGGAGGAAGCGGTGACCGAGCCCTTTCCCCTCGGCGGCGCCCGGAATGAGGCCGGGCAGGTCCGCGATCACGAACGGGCGGCTCCCGTCCACCCGGACGACACCCAGCGTGGGGGTCAGCGTGGTGAACGGGTAGTCGGCGATCTTCGGCGTGGCCGCCGAGACGCGTGAGACTAGCGTGGATTTCCCGGCGTTGGGAAAGCCGATGACGCCCACGTCGGCAAGGAGCTTCAGCTCCAGGTGAATCCAGCACGCCTCGCCGCGCCCCCCGGGTTCGGCGCGTCGCGGAGCCCGGTGCGTCGACGTGGCGAAGCGGGCGTTGCCGCGTCCGCCGCGCCCGCCGCGCGCCACCAGGAGGCGCTGCCCGGGCGCGACCAGATCCCCCACGCGGTCGCCGCTGTCGCGAATGGTGACGACCGTGCCGACGGGAACCCGAAGCACGGGATCGGCCGCGCTGCCTCCGTGCTTGCCGCTCCCCTTGCCGTGCTCACCCCGGCCGGCCTCGTAGTGGCGCTGGTAGTGGTAATCGAGGAGAGTGGAGAGCCCCTCGTCGGCGAGCAACCAGACGCTCCCGCCATCCCCGCCGTCGCCACCGTCAGGGCCGCCGCGCGGGACGAACTTCTCGCGGCGGAACCTCACGCACCCCGCGCCTCCGTCGCCGCCCTTGACGAAGATGTCAACCTCGGCAACGAACATCACGGCCTCGGAAGGGCGCGGAGGGAAATCAGGCAGGAATGGTCGCGACGCTCACAAACCGGGAGTCGCCGCGCCGCTCGAAGCGGACGTAGCCGTCGGCCCTGGCAAACAGGGTATCGTCGGAGCCAAGGCCCACGTTGGTGCCCGGCTTGAAGCGGGTCCCGCGCTGCCGGACCAGAATGCTCCCCGCCGTGACGAACTGCCCCGCGAACCGCTTCACCCCGAGCATCTGGGGGTTCGAATCGCGCCCGTTCCGCGAACTGCCGACGCCTTTTTTATGCGCCATGCCTTATACCTCGATGCCGCCGATTCCCCGCAATCCCCTTTAGCGAACTGCCAACGCCTTTCTTGTGCGCCATGCCTTATACCTCGATCTTTGTGATCCGCACGGCGGTGAACCGCTGACGGTGTCCGCGGTTCCGCCGGTAATTCCGGCGACGCTTGAACTTCACCACGGCCACCCTGCGTCCCTTGGCGTGCGCGACCACCTCACCGGTGACCCTGGCGCGGGCGAGAGCGTCCGGATCCGCGACGACCTGGCCGTCCCGATTCACGAGCAGGACCGAGTTGAACTCCACCGCCCCGCCCGGAGCATGGGGCAGGCGCTCGACCCGGACCACCTGACCCGGAGCGACGCGATACTGCTTCCCGCCCGTGGCGATGACCGCTTCCACGCTCGTCACCTCACCGACTGTGCCAAACCAATCGCAAGCTGCTGGAAATTAAACGAACCCATCTAACCACGCGCTCGCGCGAAAGTCAACGAAGGCGTCGCGGGGAGCCCCGCACGCCCTCACCCGTGCCGCATCCTACCCCGGATCAACTGTAAGACCCCTCGACCAGCGGCTTTCCGCGCCACACGACGGGAGCGGTCTCCCAACGGTACTGCAGCTCCACGTGCCCGCCGGGATCGAGGATCGCCGCGAGCGCGCTGAGCGTGTCTCGGAGAACGCCGAGCTGCTTCTCGCGGTTGCCGGGCTCGCCCAGCATGGCACCCCGGGGGAAGCGGACGCGCGCCCACCGCGGCGGCTTGAGGCGCGCGGTGGCGGCAGGGTTGTTGGAGAGCGAGATCGTCGGGACCCCCCACGCTTCGATCTCGCGCTGGACCAGTCCACCGGACTGGTGGCAGACCGGTCAGACGGGGATCACGAGGGCGACGTCGACGGCTTCGGCCTCCATCCGGGAAGCGATAGCGGGACCGGTCTCCGCCGCGAGGTCAGCGGCGCGGGTCACGTACCCCATCGTGCTGTAGTGCGTGGGCGCCAGCGGGCCGATGACCCCGCTTGCCTCCAGCTCGGCGAGCCGCTCCAGGGGGAAGATCGTGTTCATGTCCGCCTCGGCGACCTCGTGGGGAAAGTGGGGGTGAGCGATGGCGAGCACCTTGGGATCGACGCCGCGCGGCAGGGCCCGGAAGCTCCAGTCGCCTTCGGGGTTCTGGCCGTCGAACGGCGCGTCGATCCCGGGGCGGTAGAGGCCGGCGGTCGTGACGACGGCGAGCCGGCTCTCCGACAGGGGCTTCCGCACCGGAGCCCACGGTGAGGAGACGAACGTCGGCCAGGGGTAGGTCTTGAAGGCCTGCGCGTACTGGTGGGCCTCCAGCAGCGGGCGCGCCTCCGACAGCCACGGCCCGTACCTCGCGCGGAACTCGGTGAGCCAGCCGGCGTCGCTCTTCACGGTCGGCACGGCGGCCCCGAGGATTCAGCTCGCCGCCATGTAGCGGGCCAGGCGCTGCCGGAGAAAGAGCCGGGACCGGTGAACGCGCGACTTGACGGCGGGCAGGCTGATCCCGAGCGCCCGGGCGATCTCCGGGTTCGACAGCCCGTCCACATCGTGGAGCAGAAAGGCGGTCCGGTAGTCGGGCGGCAGGGAATCCATCGCCGATCCGAGCACGATCCGAAGCTCACCCTGGAGGACCGGCGTGTCCACCTTCGCCGCCCAGTCCTCCAGCGCCTCCGCATGCCTTCCCGTCTCGTCAAAGTGCGGGAGGAGACTCTCCCAGGAGATCTCCGCGTCGCGCCCCCGACGACTCCGGAGCTTCTGGTACGCGGTGTTGGCCGTGATCCGATAGAGCCAGCTCCCGAAGGCGGACTCTCCCTTGAACGTCGAGATCTTCCGGGCGGCGGTCCAGAGCGCGTCCTGCGCCACCTCCTCGGCGTCCTCGCGGTTGCCGGTGATCCTGAAGGCCAGCCGCCACACACGGTCGCCGTAGCGGGCGACCAGGGTCTCAGCCGCCTCGCGGGCCTCGCGGCGGAGACCCTCCACCAGCCCCGCGTCGCGGTCGCTGCCGGCGGCTCGAGGCTCCTTAAGCGTCAGGCTACTCATTGCGGTTCCCCGTTTCCGACCAAGTCTTTCACGCCCCGGTCGGCTTCAAGTCTCGTGACGAGAGACCTGGTAAAGCGCCAGGTGTGCCTTCAGCTCGGCAGCGCACTGTTCCATGACCGTGATCTCTTTCGTCACCTTCGTCATCAGGATGGCGCCCTGAAGCGCCGCCACGATGAACTGAGCCACGTTAGTCGGCTCGGCCCGCGCCGAGAACTCCCCGCGCACCTGGGCCCGGTGGAGAGCGCCGCTCACTCGATCCCGCCAGAGCGTAAACACCTCGGCGAGCCGCTGCCGGAATCCCTCATGAACATCCGAGAGCTCGGAGGCCAGGTTCCCCATCGGGCAGCCGCCGACGCAGTTGCGTTCCCTCAGCGACTCGACGATCCGGTCGAAGAAGCGGTGGATCTGCTCCAGCGGCGCGAGGCGCGGGTCGCCGAAGCTCGGCTCGAGCGTCCGCTCGACGAACCCGCGGACAATTCGATCCAGGATGGCGTAGCCCAGCTCCTCCTTGCTCTTGAAGTAGTAGTAGAAGTTCCCCTTCCCGACGCCGCTCTCGCGCAGCACGTCATCGAGCGAAGTGCAGTGGTACCCCTTCACCGAGATGAGCCGGCTCGCGGCGTCGAGAATGTCATCCTTTGTACTCTTCACGGCGAGAGCCATTGTACCAACCAGTTGGTACAGAGGCTATCAAACTGGCCAGAGGCTGTCAAGCGACTTCCAAGACCAAGGAAAGAAGCCCAAAAAAACGGAAGGTTAGAACAGAGTGTTGCCGTCTTGAGACGGCGGTGACGAGGGGTTTGGGGTACGCTCCTCCTCGCCGGCTTTGCCGGCTTTGCCCAACAACCGGCACCTGCCCAAAAACTCGCGACGCTGCCCAACATCTCATAGCGGTCTACTCATCGCTGGGATTTGTCAGTTCATCTATCTTCGGCAGGTTCGCCCGCTTGAATTCCTCCTCCCGGGCTTTTCGTTTGGCCACTCGCTCCGGCTGATTGACGGTCTCAATGATCTTGGTAACGGGGACGACGATGGCGATGCCCATGTTAATCGCCTCGTTCCGGAGCGCATCGGCATCGGCCTCGCTCTGGACAGGCAACGTAACATCGTAATGTCCATGCATCAAGCCAAGCAGATAGAATATTCCGCCAGACCCTGCCACATTTTTCGCAAATAGAACTTCGCCCCCGAAGGCCCGGGCAAGACCGAGGTGGACAAAGACTGGAGATCCACTGAGGCCACCGATGGAACGTGCCTCGACCAAGTAAGCTTCCATCGGCCCCATCTGTGTCTGCACGGGCTCCTCGGGCATCGCGGCGATGTTCCCGATTCTGGCAATCGGAATATTCCGTTCTGCTCCGAAGTAGTTGATAAAAAGGCCGGGGAAGAATACCTCATCGCCAATGCCGATGGCATTTCGGGCAATCACATCTGGGATCGCTGATGCCCGAATGTCATATGCCTTGACATCGAATTCTTCAGGCGGAGTGCATGGTACGACGGCCACGTCTACCGAAGGGGTCGGGTGAAAATCCCATTGGGTAATCAGCGATTCAATCACAGCAGTACCACCGGCCTTGAGATTGAGTCGGATGTAAACCTTCTGGTCAACACTTCGCTTGCGGATTCCCTGGATAACATGCTTGGCGGTGACGAGATCCCACAAACTCCTCTCCGGGAATTCAGCCAAGGGGGTGCCCAAGAAGAAGCCGGTCCCGACGGGCTTGATTCCATCCGAGAAACGGCACCCGAGAAATACCACACACTTTCGGATTTCGTCCGGAAAGACCATCAGGGCCTCTCCTGCCCGTGCCAGATAGTATCGCACCAGCCCGCCAATTCGGCGATCAGCATAGAGTTCTAGCATTGATTAACTACCTACTGTCAAGGAGGGCAGCGCTCATCTAACCACCTTAAATACGGTCGGCATACTTTATGGGCAGAATTGGAGCCTGCCCAAGAAGTCGTCACTCGACCTCGGTTGTTGGGCAAAGCCGGCTTTGCCTTGCCCGACAACCTCACCTCGCCCTGAATCCCGGCGGGCTCCAAGAGGGAACGCCTCAGGGATTCTCCGTACATGGCTCAGGTATTTCCCATGCCCGAAACCGGGGATCTACCCGACTAGCCGGTTTCCGGGCATTTCCCTATGCTGCCGGCGGCGACGCGCGCAGCGGCCTCAGATCATTGCAGGTTCCCGACGAAGGCGGAGCGCTCGTGATTCAGCCAGAGGCGCCTCAGCGAAAATCGTCGGAGCCAGCCGAGAAGGCTCGAGGTCGGCTCTGGGCCATCGTCCTCGCTGGAGGACAAGGCGTACGTCTGCGCACCCTCACCCGCCGCGTCCACGGCGAGGAGCGCCCGAGCAGTATGCCACGCTGGTCGGGTCGCGGTCTCTGCTTCGCCACACGCTGGATCGAGTGGCGCTCGTCATTCCCCGAGAGCGGACCGTGGTCGTGACGCTTGGGAGCCACGCCGAGTACATCGCGGCTGAATTCGACGGTTCGCCCGCTCCTCGCGTGCTGGTCCAGCCGGCGGATCGGGGCACGGCAGCCGGCATCCTTTTCCCCGTCCACTGAATCCGGTGGCGAGATCCGGACGCGACCGTCGCCGTGTTCCCATCCGACCATTTCATCCTCGACGAGCGGACCTTCATGGGCAGCGTCGCAGAGGTAGCGGGTTGGGTCAGCCAGCACCCCGGCTGGATCGTCCTGCTCGCCGCACGACCGTCCGAGCCCGAGAGGGAGTACGGGTGGATCGAGCCCGGAGAGATCCTGGACCGCACCACCACCGGCCCGCTCCGTCGGGTGCGGCGGTTCTGGGAAAAGCCGTCGGCGGAGACCGCCCGAACCTTGCTCGCGCGAGGCTGCCTCTGGAACACGCTGGTGTTTGTCGCCAAGGCGTCCAGACTCCTCGATGCGGGGCAACAGTTTCTCCCGCGCCTCCACGACCAGCTTGCGCGGATCGCCCCCTTTTCCGATACCGACGACGAAGCCTCGGCGACCCGGCAGGCCTACCTCCTGGCGCCGACCGCCAACTTCTCCCGTTCGATCCTCGAGCCCTGCCCGCCCTCCCTCGCCGTGTTGGGGTTGCGCGCCCTCACCTGGTGTGACTGGGGGACGCCCGAGCGAGTGCTCAAGAGCCTGAATATGGCGGGCATCTCGCCCCCCTGGCTCAGCGCCTGGGAGCGTTCCGCCTGAGGGAGAAACGCCGGCAGAAGCCCGCCGGCCACCCCCACACCGCATCCCACTCGCTGTAGTTCCCGGTTCTCTCCCGCTCGGCTGCGCCGGGAGAGGCCCCGAGCTCGCTTCAGGGGTTTTCCTCGATGCGGCTCCTGGACTCACCGGATTGCTCCGTCGGTGCCGAGGCGCCTATCCTGTGCGCGCGATATGTTGAGAAGCATTCTGATCGTTGAAGAAGACGCTAGCGTCAGACGCATGCTCACGTCGGTGCTCGAGGGCCCCGGCTACCTGGTCACCGAGGCGTCCGATCCCCGCCAAGCCCTCGAGATCCTGAGCGCCGCACGGTACGACCTCGTGTTGAGCGACCTGCACCTCTTAAAGCGCGGGGGCAGCATCGGACTCCTGCGGGAGGTGCGCGAGATGTACCACCACTGCCGGGTCGTCGTCATGGCGACCTATGGCGACATCGGGACCGCCCTGCAGGCCGTCAGAGAAGGCGCACACGACTTCGTCACGAAGCCCGTCGACCCTGATCACCTCCTCCGAATTGTCAATCAAGCCTTGCGGGACCCGACCGGCAGAGTAAAGCCCATCCTGTCCGCTTCCGAATACTGAGAGCCCGTGCGCGGGATGCGATGTGGCACTCAGCGGCGCCTACCCGAATCCGGATGAGCCGCAGGACCTGACCGCCGTTCCCCCAGGAGCGCCCGAAGGGGGCGGACATCCCCGAGCCGGGTCGGATGCGCTCGACGAGGAGATGGACGGGTTGGTCCGGCTCGCCCTTCCGCCGACGATCCTGGCGTCGCGGCAGGAGTGAAGCGAGTTCGTCCTGAGCTGGCGGGGGCCCTTCGTTCTGACGACGGCCCCGGTCCGGTCCCCTCCTAGAACAGCGCCGCGGCTACGCGCATGGCGGCCATCACCAGGGGCTTAACCCGGGGGCGCCGCTCGTGTCTTCCGGTGAACGAGACCTCTGAAGAGGAGAATTCAGCGATGCCGTGGAAGCTCCCGCGTCTCAGGAAGTTCCCGGGTGTCGCTCTGTCAGCGGGAGTGCTCGCCCTCGCGCTGGCGGGTCCCGTGGAAGCGCAGAGGCTCACTCCCGGCGCCCGGTCCGAGCCCACGGCGGTCACGAAGGCCCGAGTCCAGGAGGCGTTCGGGAAGGGGGGGCGAGCGTCGGGTCGCTCCCCAGGAGGGCGTCGAGCAAGGCCTCGGCGCTCTCGGGGGGCAGGGGTCGATCTGGAGCTGCCGGTAGTAGGTCTTGCTCCCCCAACCGTGGGTGTACTCGGGGCGGTAGTTGACGAGGAGGAGGAGCCGGGCCCCAGGCAAGCTCTCCACCAGGCTATCCAGCAAGGCCTGGGTCTCGGCGTCGATCCAGTGCAAGTCCTCGAAGAGGACCATGAGGGGCTGGACCTGGCTCTCCCGGAGGAGCAGGCGCTTGATGGCGTCGAGGATCCGCTGGCGGCGCTGGGGCGGATCGAGGCGCTCCCAGGCCTCGTCCTCCACCGAGACGTCGAGCCGACGCCGGGCTCCCCGACGAGCGCCACCATCTGGCCGTGCCCACCCCGGGCCTTCTCGAGGGCCTGGCGGAGAGCCTCCATCTCCGCCTCGCGCCCGACGAAGCGGGTGAGCCCGCGGGCGGCGGCCGCCTCCATCCGCGAGCGCACCGTGCCGGCCCCGGTCACCTCGTAGACTTCGATCGGGGCCGGGAGCCCCCTGACGGGCAAGGGGCCGAGGGGCTTGACCTGGACGTAGCCCTCGGCCAGGGTCAGCGTGTCGGCGGACATTAGGATCGACCCCGGCCCGGCCATCTGTTCCATCCGCGCGGCCAGGTGAGTGGTCTGCCCACCGGCGCGCCGAAGAGGGCCATGATCCCGTCGCCCATGACCTGATTCACCGTCCCCTCGTAACGGTGGACGGCGTCCATCATGCGCTCCAGCACGGGGTCGAGGAGCTTCCGCGCCTCCTCGGGATCGCGGTCGGCCAGCAGTTCCATCGAGCCCGTGAGATCTGCGAAGAGGACGGTGACCCGCTTGCGCCCGCCTTCGAGCGCGGTCTTGGAAGTGAGGATCTTCTCGGCCAGGTGCCTCGGCGTGTAAGCCTGCGGGGAGGTAAACCGGTCTCCGGGTTGAGCGGCCAGCGGCGCGCCGCAAGAGCCGCAGAACTTTTTCTCTGGACCCACTTCCGCGCCGCAGTTCGAGCATGTGACCGCCAGGTCGCACTCCTCGCAGAACCTCACGCCTTCGCGGTTGTGGGCTTGGCAACGCGGACACTGCATGCGGAGCCTCCACTATCCGAGCCGCTTGCCGGTCAGAAAAGTTGGTGAGGGTCAACCTCTCGACTTTGGAAGCGCGCCCACCCGGTAAGCAAGGGCGATCATCTCCTCCAGCCAGGCCAGCCGCTGAGCGGGGGTGGCCTTGAGCGCGAGCGTGAGCTGGTGGCGCCGGTGGGCCTCCCAGCTAGCCCCCCAGTCGTCGGACGGTGTTTCCGGGCGTTCGTTATCAGGCATCGCCGCGTTCCTTTCGACGCAGAATAACTTCCAGGGCTTCGATGTCGGCCAGATCTTGGGGGCGACCGGCAAGCCGCTTCAGGTAGATGAGATCCGGAATCGAGGCGATGCGAACCGTCGTGCGGGTGAGTTCAATTACTTCCGAGCGACTCCACAGGTCGTCGAAATCGACCGGGTGCTCCACAAAGAGGTCGACCTCGCGCATGGGGTTGTCGGGGTCCCACAGAGAAAATACCCGCATTCCCTTTTCCTGGATCCACCGCCCGCGCATCGCGGGATCGGCAAACGCGAGCGGCTCGACGGGAGCACGGGGTCGGAAACCCAGGCTGACCAGCGCTTCCAGTGTCTTTTTCGCTTCCGCGGGTGAAAGATCGATCACCAGGTCGATATCTGCGGTCAATCGCGCGTGCCCGTGGAGGACCGTTGCAAGTCCTCCGACGACCACATAGCGGACCTGCGCGCGGTTGAGGGCCTCAAACACCGGTTCGAAGAGCGACACCAGTAAAGTATACCTGGCGGCGCGGAAAGTGTGCTACTTCCCCGGCGGGACATCGAGCCTAGGTGGGGCGTCAACCGGCCGCTTTCAACTCCGCCTCGGCCTGCGGGAGCCAGAAGCGCATGTCCATCTCGCGGTACAT
>JACQWB010000309.1 GCA_016209385.1 Candidatus Rokuibacteriota bacterium | reverse complement strand
GTTCTGAGGGGGGCCGGTGCAAAAGTGCTCAGCCTCAAGCACTGAGTAACTCGGCAGCGGCCTACCCTACCTCAAGAAGTGCGCGAGCCTCCTGGGAGTGGGGCTCCACCTCTACGCCGAGAAACCGCTCCGCCAGGGCGCGGGGAAGGCCGCGAGCGCGCCGGCGAAGCCCGAGCCCAGGGGCGCTGCGTCTAACGGCGCCGTCACGCCCCGCCAGCTCGATGCCATCGCCAAGGTGGCCCGGGCCAAGGGGCTTGAGGCCCCGGCGGTCGAGTCCATGAGCCTGCGGGTGTTCAACCGGAAGCCCGAGGCGCTCACCCAGGCCGAGGCCGCGCGCCTGATCAAGGAGCTCTCGAACCTCAAGCGCAACGCGGCCTGAAGGTTTTTCTGAAACTCTCAAACTGGCAAGGGGAGGGGGCGTGTGCTTCCTCCCCTCGCTGCTTTCATGGAGGCCCAGCATGGTTCCGCCAGAGATCCGCCAGCAGCCGCACGTGAGCTTCACCCAGCTCGACACCTATCTCCGGTGCCCCTTGCGGTACCGGTTCGCCTACATCGACCGGATCCCGCCCGACTTCGTGCCGGCAGCCCTCGCCTTCGGCTCGGGGATCCACGGCGCCGTCGGCTACTTCTACCGGCAGGCGCAGAAGGGCCAGGCGCCGGGCCTCGACGACATCACGGCCTACTTCGAGGCGTACTGGCAGCTCGAGAACGGGCAGAAGGTGATCCGCTACCCCGAGAAGGAGACCAGGGACAGCCTCCTGACCCTCGCCGCCCGGATGCTGGAGGCCTTCTACCGGGAGCAGGAGCCGAACGCCGAGGTGGTGGGGGTGGAGGTCCCCTTCGAGGTACCGCTCATCGACCAGGAGACCGGCGAGGTCCTGGACCGGCCCCTCGTCGGGAGTCTCGACCTCGTGGAGCGGAGCCCCGAGGGCCAGCTCGTCGTGGTGGACATCAAGACCGCGGCGCGGAAGTACACCGACCTTCAGGTCGAGGCCTCGCTCCAGCTCTCGATCTACAGCTACGCCACCGCCATGAACGGCCTGGCCGACCAGGAAGACCTGCGCTTGCGGTTCGACGTCCTCACGAAGACCAAGAAGCCCGAACTTCACCGGTACTGGACCAGCCGCGACCGGGCCGCCAACCTCCGGCTCTTCCGGCTCGTCTCGGAGGTCCTCCGGGCCATCGAGGCCGGGGTCTTCCACCCGGTCGTGGGCTGGCACTGCCAGGACTGCCCCTACCGGAGCCGCTGCTGGGCGTGGGGGACTGGGTAACTTGACAAGCAGAATTCTGCCATAGTATGTTACCAATGAAAGGGGGTGAGCCAATTGCCCATCAGCAAGGAGGAGTTGGGTCGCCGGTTGAAGCTGGCGAGGGAAGCGGTTGGCCTTACCCAGGAGGATGCCGCCCAGCAGATCGGTCTTTCCCGTCCAGCCCTGGCCCAGTTTGAGGCAGGGATTAAAGCCCCAAGCAGCCTCCATCTTGCCCGCCTCGCCGAAATCTATCGCCGGGAGATCGGCGAGTTACTCGCTGATGAGTTTGACGAGAGTAAGCGGGACGCCCTCGCTGCCCTCTTTCGGGCGGACCCTCAGCTTGCGGGAGATAGAGAGCGGGCCAAGGCGGTCGCGGGGTGTGCCAAGCTGTGCCGCGAATACACGAATCTGGAGAGCGTCCTGGGGATCGACCAGGACCGCGTCTATGGCGTCGAGTACGGGACGCCGGCAATGCGCACGCGGTGGGATGCAATCCGCCAAGGCGAGCGCCTCGCTGAACTGGAGCGCGGCCGCCTGAAGCTCGGTGATGACCCGATCGGCGACATGCCGGAGCTCCTGGAGCGGCAGGGGGTTCGGTTCATCGAAATGTCCCTTCCAGAGAACATCTCGGGGTTATTCCTGCACGACGACAAGTACGGCCCCTCCATCTTCGTCAACGAAGACCATCATCCGCGGCGGCGGATGTTCTCGTGCGCTCACGAGTACTGCCACGCGCTGGTGGACCGGGATCGCGGGAGCGTCGTGAGCCGCGCCGAGAACCGGGAAGAGCTGCTCGAAGTACGTGCCAACGCCTTCGCGGCCGCGTTCCTGATGCCCGAGGGCGGCATGCGGGCCTTCCTCCGTCGCCTCGGGAAAGGCGAGCCGAGCCGCAGCCAGCTTCAGGTGTATGACGAAGCCGAGGCCGTAACGGGGCAGAAGAGAACCGAAGCCCATTCACAGGACATTCAGGTCTATGACGTGGCACACCTGGCTCACCACTTCGGTGTGAGCTACGAGATGGCCCTCTACCGTCTGCTCAACCTGAAGTTCCTTACCGAGGAGGAACGAGAGGGGCTCGCAGAGCAGAAAGACGCTGCCAACGAGATCATGCGATTCCTGGGCCCGGAGCCGAATGCCAGGACGGCCGAGCGTAAGCCGTTCCGCCATCAGTTTGTTCTCCTGGCGCTGGAGGCCTTTCGCCGGGAGGCCATTAGTCGGGCCAAGCTGCGCGAGCTCTGTGCCCTCGCGGAGGTCCTGCCAGGCGAGTTCCAGGCCTTGATTGATTCAGTCGAGCGGGAAGCTTCGAAGGGCCGGAAAGGGCGGGCAGCATACGTCCCCAAGGCATGAGAAGTGCAGAGGGATCCGGATGGTCGGTTACTGGTTGTCACGGAGTCAAGCTTCCTCATCAATTTCCTGGCCGTCGACCACATGGACATCCTGGCTGGTCTGCGCCAGTTCAAGTTCTACGTGCTTGATCACGTGAGAGCCGAGATCCAGTATCCAGACCAGCAGGCCCGGCTTCAGGCTGCCGTCGCAGCCGGGATCGTGAGCGAGCTGGAAATCACGGAGCGGCAGGAAATCCTGCTCTACGATGAGTTCAGGAAGTTTCTCGGGGACGGGGAGTCAGCCTGTCTTGCGGTGGCTGTCTCGCGCCGGTGGGTAATCGCGGCGGATGAAAAGGGGCGCTTCCGGCGGGAACTCTTTGAGCGCCTCGGCGAGCAGTACCTGCTGGATACCCCAGGAGCGCTTGTCGCGGCCATTAGGTGCGGCCTGATCACAATCCCCGAGGCTGAGGAGCTCCGGGAGCAGCTCCGCGAGCACCGGTTCGAGATGGACCCGCGACCGTTTGAGGACCTTCTAAGGGAGGAGTGATCTAACTTGTGGTCCAACCCGTGGTTCAATGCGCAACCTCTGCCGCTCGTCTATCGCCCGTTTCACGAGTGGCAACAACGTGCCCGAGCAGGCTCTCTCCGCCCGGATGATCAGCTGTACGATCCGGTGCGGGGCGTCTGGCAGCGAGCCTACGACTACCCCCAGCTCCGGCCGTACTTCCAGGCCCCGGCGGTCAACTGGGGGGCGGTGCTCGGCCTTGGAGCCCTTGCCTTCCTTGCCGTCGCTGCCTCGCGGGCTCTTGCTAACGATCAGCCGCGTGGATTGGGGTGGGAGGACCTGAAGCGCGCGATCTTCCGGCGCGACAAGTATACCTGCCAGTACTGCGGGCATCGGGGAAATGTCCTGACCCTGCACGTGGACCACGTAGTTCCGACCAGCCGGGGTGGTACCGATAATCCCTCGAACCTCGTGACGGCGTGCTGGTCCTGCAACCTGGAGAAGGGGACCCGTACGGGTTGGGAGTACCGGCTTTGGCGCGTGTTCAACATCAGCTAGGCCGGTAACGAGACAGCGAGCGCAAGGGTACAGGCACACCAGTAGCCCGGGAGGAGAAAATTATGGCGAAGTCGGGTGGGAGTCTAGGGTGGTGGTTCCTGCTGGTCGGCGCAGTCATGCTCCTGAACCCGCAGTGCACCGCGGGATGTCGGACTGTGGCAGAGCACCTACTCACCCATGGGCTGAAGCGGCTCTAGGGTGTTCACAGGGGGAGGCCGAACTATGAGCACGTTCGTCGCGGGGTCCGCCAAAACTCAGCTTGATCAGTTGTTGGAAGAGTTGTGCATTGCCCTTCAGCTCAGTCCGGCGCAATACCGTGACGCTGAGGAGAAATACGTTGCTGTGGGTACGTGGTTGGCGGACGCGGGCAGCCCTCTTGACGGCCTGAACCCAGTCATCTACCCGCAGGGCTCGATGGCTCTCCAGACGACCGTCAAGCCACGGGAGCACGAGGAGTTCGACCTGGATCTGGTCCTTCAGGTCGAGCCGATCAGCGAGAGCCCGATGACGCTCTATGAGCAGGTCTATCGCCGCCTGAAAGAACATAAGGTCTATGCCGACAAGATCGAACGGTTGAAGCGCTGCATTCGCCTGAACTACGCGAAGCAATTCCACTTGGACATCTTACCTGCCCGAGCCGACCGCGTGCGCGGCGGGACATGCATCGAGGTTCCGGACCGGAAGCTCGAAACCTGGGTGCCCAGTAATCCGCTCGGCTACAGGGACTGGTTCGAGGAGCGGTGTGCCCAGGCCGTCATCCTCAAGGAAGCGATGCAAGAACCTCTCCCACCCAACACGCCCGCTGTTTTAAAAGCTGTGCTGAAGCGTGCGGTTCAGCTAATGAAGCGGCATCGGGACGTCAAGTTTATGCGCGAGGATGAAGCGCCGCGCTCCATCGTGCTGACGACTCTCGCGGGCCACTTCTACGCTGGCGAGTTTTCTGTTACCCGCGCGCTCCTGGCAATTCTGAAGGGCATTGTCGGGGCGGTCGAGGCTGCATCCCCGGATCGGATCGTCCTGGTGAACCCGACAAACCCCGCTGAGCGCTTTTGCGAAGCATGGACCGATAAGACATATCGGAGATTCACCGAGTTTGTCTACGCGTTCCAGGAAGAAATGGAGGCACTGGCGGCGGCGCGAGGCCTGGACAATATCGGTGGGCGGCTCAACGCGATGTTTGGGGAGCAGGTCGGCTCGCGGGTGATGAGGGAATACGTGGAGAAGATGACGAGGGCACGTGAGTCGGGAACGCTCGGGTTCACCGCGGCCGGGCTCACGACCAGCGAGCGCTCGGCGAAGCCGATCCCGAAGAATACGTTCTATGGGAGTTAAACGCTGGCGGGCTCGCGTACTGGGCGTCCATGAGCAGCTGGCCTGCGTCCGTATTTTCTGGCCTGGATTCGACTGCAACGTTTCTAGCGGACTGCTCTTATGCAGGGGAGTGATTCAGCCCTTGCCGATCACGAGCCAGTACCAGGTACGAATCGAATACCGTGCTACACAGAAGCCAAAGGTCTGGGTTGAGGACCCGCCTCTGCGCCGCCGCCGCTCGGACGAGCCGATCCCGCACACGTACTCCAACGACCGTCCGTGCCTCTTCCACCCACGCTACGACGAGTGGCGTCGGGACATGACGATTGCCACAACAATCATTCCGTGGCTCCTCCAGTGGCTTGTGTACTACGAGGCGTGGCTGCTGACCGGGGAATGGCAAGGCGGGGGCGAGCATCCCCCTAGCGGGGTTCAGCGCGGCGGCGAGGCAGCGGCGAAGGGCGAGGACGAGTAACGGCATGCCGCCCCTATGGCGTACCATGCCCTAAGCGAAAACTTTCGAGCCTTCTTTCGAAGACTTAACCCGAGTCCAACGTTCGTCCAGCAGGCTTCCCGCGAGCATCAAACAATTGTTGGCCTGATCGAGGATCGGACCGGACTTGCCGCTCCCCTAGCTCCGCAGTGCTTCCTGCAGGGTTCGTACCGGCAGGACACGGCGATTTACACGATAAATGATGTGGACGTTGTCGCCCTGTGTTGCCTCTGGCAGCCGGGCCATCCCGGATCGGGTCCGGGCTGGAGCCGGGACGATATATTCAGAGTGGTTGCCGCGCCCCTGCTGGCGGACAGGAGGTACCGGGACAAGGTAAGATACGGCGCGAGGAGCATGTGCATTAAGGTTGAGCTTGGAATCAGAATTGAGATTCTTCCGGTCGTGTACCGAGCCGGGAACAACGACCCGATGAGCGAACCGTTCCGCTTGTGCCGCCCGGAGAGCAGGCAATGGGAGGACGGCTATGCTCGCCTGCATCAGGCGCATTTGAGCGCAAAGAACGCCCCGGCCTCAAACAATTTCATACCGATGATCAAGGTTCTGAAACACTTGCGTTCATACTCGGGTCTGCAAGCAGCGTCATTTCACCTGGAATGCCTCTTATTCTCTGTACCGCACTACGTGTTTAGCGGAGGGCCGGCGGAGTATATTCCAGCGGTCCTTTGGTACATCCGTGATCGGCCGGCTGTAGTTTGGTACCTCGCTGGAGTGCGTACTCCGTGCGGTGAGCGTAACATCTTTACCGCTTCCGAATGGGCCCTCCGGGAGTGGCTGTCTTTTCACGGTGCGGTGTGTAAGTGGGCGGCATGGGCGAAACTGGCGGCTGAAGCCAGGGACAGGAGCGCGGCGATCACCTTTTGGCGTGTCCTGCTCGGCCCGAACTTTTTTCCTGAGCAGGTCGGCGAGTGAGGCGCATCCTATCGATCGACGGCGGGGGCATCAAGGGCGTTTGCCCGGCCGCTTTTCTTGCGGTGGTAGAGACGTCACTCGGGAAACCCATCGTCGACTTCTTCGATCTCATTGTAGGTACGTCGACCGGCGGAATCATCGCGCTGGGATTGGGTCTTGGTCTAACAGCATCGGACATCCTACGGTTCTACGAGGAACACGGGCCTCTGGTGTTTTGTGGGAACCGGTTCATTCGTGGGCTCAGGAGGCTTGGTTACAGCAAGTACAACCAAGATGCGCTGCGAAAAGCGCTGTCCACCCACTTCGGAGAAAGGAGATTGGGAGAAAGCCGCACGCGCCTTGTAATTCCGTCGATGAACCTGGAAACAGGTGAGGTACACCTGTTCAAGACCTCGCATGCCCCTCGGTTCGAGCACGACTATCGGGAGCGAGCGGTAGAAGTCGCGCTAGCCACGACCGCGGCGCCTACGTATTTCCCGACTCACCGGACAGCTGCCGGAACGCCGCTTGTTGACGGTGGCATGTGGGCAAACAACCCGGTAGGAGTCGCTGTTGCGGAGGCGATTGGGGTGTTGGGCTGGCCGAGAGAGGATTTGCGGGTGTTGAGCTTAGGTTGTTCATCGTCGCCCCTCGACGTTGGCTTGGCTCGGTTTTTACCATCGGGTCTGGGTTACTGGGCGACAAAGTTGGTCGACGTTCTGATGGCTGCGCAATCTTCATCAGCCCTCGGAACTGCTCAAGTTGTCGTGGGAAAAGCGAACGTAATACGGATAAACCCTGTTGTTCCCAAAGGGCGGTTCCGCTTGGATGATCCGAGAGAGATTGATTCTTTAAAGGGGCTCGGCTCGGCGGAGGCGCGAAAGGCACTCCCCGAACTTCGGCCGGTGTTTTTCCAGCAGGCTGCGGAAACGTTTGAGCCGTACCATCGTCTTGATCCGCGCTAGGGGCGGATCCAACTGGGTGTGGAGTCTCGCCCGACCATTGGTTACTATAGCCGGAGTTATCGTACTACGGTGACTACCACGTCGTTGATTTGAGATCTTAGAGGCCAGCGGTCGGAGCCCTATCCCGGGCCAGGATCTCCCTCGGCTCGACCCGGTCGCCGGGCAGGACGCAAGCCGAAGAGGAGGCGCAGATGACGAACTGAGCGACCGACGAGCGTCAGTCCCGCAGTAACCCATCAACCGAGAGGCCAGTGGTCGGACACCGATCCGGAGCCCGGGTCCCCCGCGGCTCGTTCACCCGGAGCCCAGCACGCGCGGCGTTGCCGCGGCGCTGGGCTTTTGTGTGGAGCCCAGGGGAGGCGACGGATGTCCGGGGCGGAGAAGCCGCAGGAGCTGCGGTGCCCCTGCACGAAGAAGCTGGCCGAGGTGACCTCGAACGCGATCGTCATCAAGTGCCGCGGCTGCGACAAGCCGGTGGTGATTCCCTTCACGGAGCTTCGCGGGAAGGAGGCTATCCTGCGTTACCTGCGCGGCCTGCCGCCCAGGCGGCCGCGGTTCGGGCGGCGCCCCCGGAAGTGAGCGTGTCTCAAAGATTGGACATTGAACGGTCACGACCAGCCGGGCTATGAGATGGAAGTCGTTCGGGGCACAGAGGCCCGCGGCCACGCTCCGGTGGCTTCGCATCCAGAGCCCAGCCCCAGTGCGGTGACTCGCATGCGGCTGGGCGCCGTCCTGTCCGGGGGAGCGGCGGCGCCGGCGCGGGGGCCGGGCCTGGATGCCCAGGGCGGAGCTGCCGTCGTTCTGCGGGATGATCGGCCGCACGTCGGCGATGCGGGCGCTCTTCCGGCAAGTCAAACGGATCGCGCCTGTGGATGTCCCTGTTTTGATACAGGGGGAGTCGGGCACGGGCAAGGAGCTGGTGGCCACGGCCATCCATCGGCTGAGCCCTCGCAGCGGGTTGCGCTTCGAGGTCGTGAACTGTGGCGCTCTCACGCGGGAGCTGCTCCTGAGCGAGCTTTTTGGCCACGAGCGCGGCGCCTTCACCGGTGCCGTCGAGCGCCGGGCCGGCATCCTCGGCGCCGCCGACGGTGGGACGGTCTTCCTCGACGAGGTGGGCGAGCTTTCCCCAGAAGCCCAGGTCGCGCTGCTCCGCTTCCTCGCCAACGGTGAGATCCGTCCTGTGGGATCCACCAGCACGAGGCGCGTGGATGTGCGCCTGATCGCCGCGACTCACCGGGACCTGGACGTCGCCGCGCGCGAGGGCAGCTTCCGGGAGGACTTCTACTACCGGCTCCGGCGGGTCGTCCTGGAGGTGCCGCCGCTCCGGGCCCGCCGTGAGGACGTCCCGCTCCTGGTCGAGCACTACCGGCTGAGGTTCGACGAGCGGTACGGTCTGGCGGTGGACGGGCTGACCGATGCGGCGATGCGGAAACTGGAGTCCTACACCTGGCCTGGGAACGTCCGGGAACTCGAGGCCGTGCTTGAGCAGGCCATGATCTTCAAGGGTAGGGGATGGCTCGCCCCGCGGGATCTGGACCTGAGACCCGTTGCGCGGAGGGCTGCCGATGCTTCCCACGCAAGGCCCCCCTTAAGCGGAGGGCCAGGACTGACTCAATATCAGGAGGAGGCCCTGGGAATCGCGGAACGCCGCGGGGAAGTGCGTCGGCTCGACCTCATGGGGCGGTTCAGGATTTCCCACGAGTTCGCGCGCCGCCAGCTGCTGGCGCTGGTCCGCATGGGGCTGTTGCGGCCGGTGGGAAGCGGGCGGGGGGCCCGGTACGTGTCGGTGGGTCGGTCCGAGGAATCGAGGTAATTGCCTGGGCGCCGCACCTGCCGGATGGCCAGCCGGTGGAAACGGCAACGAAACGACAACAAAAGCGCAACGGCCCCCTCTCGACCCGGTAGCCTCGCAGACCCCCGGGCTGACCGTGGGCGGAAGGCCTCGGGGAAAGAAATGAGAATGCTGCCCAAGATGCTGCCCAAGGCCCGGTATACCGGCCTCTCATTTGGCGCTACATGAGACAACCGGCCAGGAGTAAAGTATGGATTTGTGAAGAGGTATGAGGGCGCCGGGACTCCAGCGAAAAAATTCAGGTGTATGACGAGGCCGAGGCCGTAACGGGGCAGAAGAGGACCGAAGCCCATTCACAGGACATCCAGGTTTATGACGTGGCACACCCGGCTCACCACTTCGGTGTGAGCTACGAGATGGCCCTCTATCGCCTGCTCAATGTGAAGTTCCTTACCAAAGAGGAACGAGAGGACTCGCACAGCAGAAAGACGCCGCGAACGAGATCATGCGAACGCCAGCAGTCTGTCGAGGGTCCGGAGGGCTGGACGGAGGTAGGGAGGCCACCAGCTGCTCCTTTGTGGCGGTGGCGGAACCTTGAGCCGCGGGAGAAGGGGAAGTAAGATAGTGGCCATTGTGACTGCCCTGGCCGAGTTGCTCGGAGAGAGCCCGGGCATCGTCGCCGCCCGGGACAAGATCCGGCGGTTACTGCGGCGCGACACCGAGCTGCGCCGCTTTCCTCCCATCCTGATCCAAGGGGAGACCGGGACAGGCAAGGGCCTCCTCGCCCGGGCCATCCACCGCGCCGGCCCCCGGGCCGCCGGGCCATTCGTGGACGTCAACTGCGCGGCTATCCCTGAGACCCTGCTGGAGGCGGAGCTGTTCGGCTTCGAGCGCGGGGCGTTCACTGACGCCCGGCAGGCTAAGCCCGGGCTCTTTCAGGTGGCTCACCGCGGGACGATCTTCTTGGACGAGGTGGGGCTCTTGCCCGAGGCGCTCCAGGCCAAGCTTCTCAAGGTGATCGAGGAGCGTGCCGTGCGCCGGCTCGGGAGCACGCGGAGCGAGCCGGTGGATGTCTGGATTCTCACCGCGACCAGCGAGGATCTAGCGACGGCCACCCGGGCGCGGTGCTTCCGCGAGGACCTCTACCACCGGCTCGCGGTACTAACCCTCTGGCTACCGCCGCTGCGGGAGCGCGGGCGGGACATCCTGCCCCTCGCGGAGCATTTCCTGGCGCGGGCGTGCGCGGACTACGGCCTGCCGCCGAAGACTCTGGCCCCCGAGGTCTGCGCGGCCCTCCTGGGCTACCGGTGGCCGGGGAACGTTCGGGAGCTCGCCAACGTGATGGAGCGGGTGGTGTTGCTCTCGGAAGCGGCAGTGGTGGGCGCGGAGATGCTCGGACTCCCGGAAGCGGTCCCGGAGCGACCGCGCCCGGGGACCCGGGTGGAGGAGGCGATCCCCCTCGAGGACGTGGTGGGGAGCGTGGAGCGGCAGCACCTCCTCGAGGCCCTACAGCAGACCAGCTGGAACATCACCCGCGCCGCTGCGCTCCTGGGGATCTCGCGCAATACCCTCCGCTACCGGATCGAGAAGTACGGCCTCGGGCCGGGAATGTCCCCATCGCCTCCTCGACTGGTCGAGACACCGGCGCCACCGGCACCCGAGGTCAAACCCGCTGCCGCGTCCGTAGTCCCCGCCCCCGCCGGCATCCGCTGGGAGCGGCGGCGCCTCACGCTACTGCACGCCGTCCTCGTGCCTCAGGGGGAGGAGATATCCGCGTTGGATACGAGTCGGCCGCTCGAGGTCCTCGTGGAGAAGGCCCAGGGCTTCGGTGGCCGTGTTGAGGATCTCAGTCCGACAGGGATGGTGGCGGTATTTGGGCTCGAGCCGGTGGAGGACGCGCCACGGCGGGCGGCGCTCGCCGCAACCGCGATCGAAAGGGTCGCGGAGCGTGCGCGGCGCGACAACCCGGGCCGGCCTGGGGTCAAGATCGGGATCCACACGGGCCAGTTCCTGGTGAGTCAGGTGGGTGGGGCGGTCCAGATCGACCTAGAAGCCAAGCGTCAGGCTGGGGCGGTTCTTGAGGAGTTGATGCAGCGGGCAGAGCCGAACACGATCCTGGTCAGCGAGGCCGCTTCCTCGTTCCTGGAGCGGCGCTTTGACCTCCGGCCGGTAGGCATCCTGGAACGCGAGCCAGGCCGAGCGTACCGGCTGGAGGGACGGGAACGAACGCGCTTCGGCCTGATGGGACGGATGGCGAGGTTCGTCGGGCGACGTCATGAGCTGGAGTTGGTCCGAAGCCGATTTGAGTCTGCCGTGAGGGGGCAAGGCCAGGTGGTCGGGATCGTCGGCGAGGCGGGGATCGGCAAGTCCCGGCTCCTCTTCGAGTTCCGCCAGAGCCTCGCGGGCGAGCCGATCACCTGTCTCGAAGGACACTGCCTCTCGTATGGGGCTGCCATTCCCTATTTCCCGGTGCTCGAGATACTTCGGATGAGCTGCGGGATGGTTGAGACGGACCCCCCCGAGGCGATGACAGAAAAAGTCTTCGCGACCCTCGACAGGGTGGGGATGCATCCGGCGGAGCAGGCGCCCTATCTCCTCTACCTCCTGGGGCTCAAAGACGGGACCGACCGGTTGGCTGCACTCACGCCCGAGGTCATCAAGGCGCGCACCTTTAATGTCCTACGAGAAATGAGCGTGCGACGGAGTCAGCAGAATCCGCTCATCATCGTCGTGGAGGATCTGTACTGGATTGATAAGACCTCAGAAGAGTACTTCGCCTCGCTCGCGGAGGTCATCGCTGGGGCGCGCATCCTGCTTGTCTCGACCTACCGTCCCGGGTATCGACCGCCCTGGATCGAGAAGTCTTATGCGACCCAGATCGCGCTTCAGCCCCTCGCGCCCGAAGAGAGCCTCGGCGTTGTGTATTCACTACTCGGGCCGGATCAGATTACCGACTCCGTTGTACAGATGATCGTCGCTAAGGCTGGAGGCAATCCCTTCTTCCTTGAAGAGCTGGCTCGGACCGTCCGAGAGCCGGGAGGTGACTTGCGAACCCTGCCGGTACCGGACACCGTCGAGGAAGTGCTCCTGGCCCGGATCGACCAGCTCTCCGAAGAGCCCAAGCGCCTGCTGCAGGCTGCGTCGGTCCTCGGGCGAGAATTTCCATTACGTCTTCTGGCCGCCGTGTGGGAAGGCCCCGGGAACCTCGACCCGAATCTTCGTGAGCTCACCCGGCTGGAGTTTCTTCACCGACAGAGCGGGGTGGAGGAGCCGGTCTACGTCTTCAGCCACGCGCTCACCCAGGAGGTGGCCTACGCCAGTGTGCTGGAGCGCGAGCGGCGCCAGTACCACAGGGCCGTGGGGTTCGCTATCGAAGAGCTGTATGCAGGGCGCACCGATGAAGTAGTGGAGCTCCTGGCCCACCATTTCGGGCAGAGCAGGGAGGATGAGAAGGCGGTCGACTACGCCATCCTTGCTGCTGAGAAGGCCCAGCGCCGCTGGGCCAACGCAGAAGCCCTCTCTTCCTTCGACGCTGCGCTCAAGCGCCTCGACAAAATGTCCGACACCGAGGCAAACCGGGTCCGCCGGATAGACGGTGTCATCAAGCAGGCGGAGGTGAAGTTTGCCCTGGGCGAGCACGCCGAGCACATCCAGGCTCTGCAGCGAATCCGGGAACTCGTGGAGAGGTCCGCCGACCCGCGGCGCCGTGCGGCCTGGTACTACTGGACCGGTTTCCTGCATAGCCTTACCGGCAGCCAGCCCGAGACGGCGATTGCCTACTGCCGCGAGGCCTCGGCGATTGCTGACGCGGGTGGCTTCGAGGAAGTCCGGGCGTTGGCCGAGTCCTGCCTGGCCCAGATTTACGGGGTCGCCGGCAATCTCAGAGGGGCAGTGGAGGCTGGCGAGGGCGCGCTGGCCACCTTCGAGGCGCGTGGAAATCTCTGGTGGGCGTGCCGTACGCTCTGGATCCTGAGTGCGGCTGCCAACGCCCTCGGCGAGTGGGCGCGAAGCCTGGAGTACTGCCGCCGGGCACTGGAGTACGGGCGAACGCTGAACGACCTCAGGCTCAAGGTGGTCGGGTTGTGGCGGACGGGGTTCACGCACATCCTGCGGGGCGACTCGAGCGCCGGGCTCCGGTGTTGCGAGGAGGCCCTCGCCTTGTCCCCCATCCCCCTCGACGTGGCAATGATCAAGGGGGTCCATGGGTATGGGTTGGTTAAGACCGGGGAGACGGCAGCCGGCACGGTCGAGTTAAAAGAGGCGATGGCGTGGTTCGACCGTTCGCACCTGCGCTACCTCTGGTGCGTGTGTGGGCTATGGCTGAGCGAGGGATACCTCCGCCAGGCGGAGCGGCCGCAAGCTCGCTATGTAGTTGAAGAGGTCCTCGCGACCAGCAGGGAGGTTGGCTACCGGCACGTGGTCGGGGCAGCTTACCGGCTCCTGGGCGAATGCCTCTCGCTGGAAGACCCAGCTGTCGCCGCCGGTCATCTGGACGCCGCCGTGCAGATCCTCGAAGAGATCGGTGCCCATAACGAGCTGGCGAAAGCGCTCGTCGCTCAGGCCGAGCTCCGCCGCGCCTGCGGCGATTCCGCCGCGGCGCGCCTCCTCCTCGAGCGCGCCCTGGCCCTCTTCGACGGTTTGGGAACGCTTGACGAGCGGCCCCGCGTTCGTGCGGCTCTCGCCGCGCTCAACCAAGCACCGTCCACCCCAAGCCTGCTGATCTAATTTCCGTAAACGTCCAGAGCGTGGATCGGATTTTCTATGTCATTTTCAATCAGTTCAACCTGGACTGGGCCCAGCGGCAGAGGTCAGCGCTCAAGCGAGATCATTTTCACACAAGGGAGGTGGTACGTCGCGCGACGGGGACCGGGATGTACACATCGCTCACGGCAGGTCTTCTTCGATACCTGCAATCGAGATCGTCGGTCAACGCTGGCCCCGATGACGGGAGAACAGGAGTGGAAAGTCATGGCGAAAATAGCGCGAGACCCCAAAGCGGAGTGCAGGCTTGGCGAGGTAATTTGCACCCAGGGCCCGTGGAAGGAAATGTGTTTGGAGAAGGACTGGGAAGACCAAATTCAGAAAGACGAGACAAGATACCTTCAGTGGTATTTCCGAGGTGCAAATCACCAGGTGGGGAAGGCGTTCAGGATCCCCGTCGATGTCATCGACGAACATGGCCACAAGTATAAGGAGCACATCCTGATCGGATACGAGGGAGCCGGGTACTAGCTTCGTTGGTGCTGCAACGAGGAACAGCTTTGGCACCTGCGATTCAGACACGAACGCCCTCGCCGGTCTGCGCGCCCAACGAGGGCATTGAACGGTTGTCCGGGGGCCTTGTCCAGGGGCATTGCTGCCTCCCCGCGGACAGGGTAGTGCGGCTCAGAGGGATGAGCCTGACAGCGAGGCCTGTTTCTGCTAGAGCAGCGCCGAGGCCCGGTAGTGCGCGCCGCGGGGCTTCCAGGCGCAGCGAGCCCCGGTCGAACACGAGTCGGTAAGGGGCGGCGGCGCGACGCCCAGAGGACAAACTCTGGGCACCGGCCGCTCGTGGGAGAAAAACGAGGTGGCGCATCACTCGTTCTTGCCGGAGGAGTCGTGAATCCGAATCCGTTCCGGCTCGACAATTCGCAGGCGGCCGGTGACGGTTCTTCTCTTCATCTCAGGTCTCCGCCGGCCTGGAAGCAGTCGAGGTAGGCGGTCTCCGGGTTCTTGGGTGCCCAGAAGTTGGAAGCGCGCCCACCGCCGTAGCCGGCGGTGTCGGCGGCCTTGACCGCCGCCTGGTAGCGGCGCGTCATCTCCGGCGTCACGCCGGTATCACAGACGTCCTTGAGCGAGCGCCAGTAGGCCTCGAGCTCCCCCTGAAAGGCCCACGCAGGTCCGACCGCGACCAGAGCCAGCAGCGTGAGGGTCAGCACGACGATCGTCTTCATGGTCGCTCCTCCGGTTCGCCAGCTCTCGGTTGCCACCGCGGTCCTTCCGGCCTCGGGTCAAGTATGCAGACTCCGACCCGTTGCGTGCAAGGCTGGCGGGGGTCCACGGCGTGTCGGATCGGACGGCGGAAGGGTTGCGCTGGTCGCAGGCCCTCACGCGGGCGGAAGGGTCACGACGAATTCGGTCCCTTTGCTGTGGTCGGTGGCGACCCGAATCATCCCGCCGAGTCGCTCGAGGATCTCGCGCACGATCACGAGTCCCAGGCCCGTACCGTTCGGCTTGGTGGTGAAGAACGGGTCAAAGATCTGATCGACCAGGTCCGCGGGAATTCCCGGCCCCGAGTCGAGGACCGAGATCCGGGCCTCACCCGAGGAGAGGTCGGCATTGAGATGGATGGCGCCGTTCCGGTCGATCGCGTCGATGGCGTTCTCCACGAGGTTGATCAGGACTTCGAGGAGCTGGGTCCGGTCGCCTTTCACGGCGAGCGCGCGGGGCGTGCAGCTGACCGAGATCTCGATGTGGCGCGATCGGGCCTCCGACCCCAGGAGGTCGACGACCGTCGAGAACAGCTCCGAGAGCTGGACCTGCTCGAGCATCCGCTTCGTCGGTTTCGAATACCCCGACAACCCGTCGACGAGCCTGACGACCCGGTTGAAGGCGTTGTGCGCCCGATCCAGCTTGGCCCGGGCCACGATGCCGAGCTGGAGGTCGAGTTGCAGGAGGTCCATCGTGGCTCCCAGGACCGTGAGCGGGTTTCGCAGCTCGTGGGCGACTCCGGCCGCGACCCGTCCGAGCGACGCCAGGCGGCCCTGTCGGGCCACGGTCTCCTTGAACCGGATCTGAGCCAGGGCGAGCCCGGTGGTAGCGCCGATGTAGGGGAGGACCTCGTCCCACACCACCTTGTCCGGCTCCTGGCGGAGGAACAGGAGGAGTCCGCCGACGGACTCACCGAGGGCGAGGAACGGGACGACCGCGAGGAACCGGACTTCCGCGTGGGGCATCGGGGCATGCGCCGCCGAAGTGAACCAGCCGTTATCCGCGGGCACCAGCTGACACCGGCCGTTGGCGAGGGCGCGCGCAACGGGGCCCTGGGGCTCGCACAGCGCCCGGGTGATGGGTTCGCTCTCAGCGCCGAGCCCGTGCCGCGACGCGACCCGAACCGTGCCGAGGTGCGTTCGAACGAACGCGAGGCCCGCGCTCTCCTGCAGGACCGACAGGGCGCGGCCCAGAGCCGTGGCTGCGACGGCCTCCGGCTCCTGCTCTCCGGAGAGCGACTGCGTGAGCGCGACGATGTCCGCCAGCTTAGGAATCATCGCGGCTCGTCTCCCGAAGCCGGTTCGGCGGCGTCAGCGGGAGCAGGATTCTGAAGGTCGTCCCCGCGCCCGGCGCGCTCCGAAAGCTGATGGTTCCCCCGTGGTCCTCGATGATCTTGTGGGTGAGGGCGAGCCCGAGCCCCGTGCCGCCTGCCTTCGTCGTGAAGAACGGGGTGAACACCTTATCGGCGTCGGCGGCGGCGATGCCCCGGCCCGTGTCTTCGATCTCCACCCTGGCCCGCCGGCTCAGGGCCCACCGCCGGGCAGGCAGGGACGGATCCCGCCCTTCGCTCCAGCCGGCGCGCAGCCTCAGCCTGCCTCCCGGGCCCATGGCGTCGAGCGCGTTGGCGACCAGGTTCACGAGCGCCTGGTAGAGGTGCTCCTCGTCGGCCTGGATGGGCGGGAGGTCCCGGGCGTACTCCCGCTCGACGGCGATCCGCTTCGTCTCGATCTGGTTGGCGTAGAGGTCCAGGGCCCGGTTCAGGAGCGCCGGGAGCCGGACCGGGCCGAAGCTGAGCTGCGCCGGCCGGGTGAGCTGGAGGAGCTGCTCGACGATTCCGTTGATCCGCTCGAGCTCGCGCGGGACGACGCGCTCGAACGTCCGCCGGAAGTGCTCGTCTTCGAACTTTCGCGAGACGAGCCCGGTGAAGGTCCGGAGCGAGGCCAGGGGGTTTTTGATCTCGTGGGCGAGGCCGGCGGCCAGCGTGCCAAGCGCGGCGAGCCGGTCGGAGCGCCGGAGCTGGTCCTCCAGCTCCCGGACCGGGGTGAGGTCCCTGATCACGCCGACGACGCCGAGGTCCTTGCCCTCGATGCCCTTGAGCGGGGCCGTGCTCATCTCGATGGGGAGTGAGGTCCCGTTTCGCCGCGTCAGCGTCAGCGATGTGGTGGGCGTCCCGATGCGGCTGGCGAGGGTCTCCATCAGGATCTCAGCAACCTCGTGCGTGTCGGCGAGGACTTCGGTGCAGTAGCGTCCCCTGGCCTCGGCCGCGAAGAGCCCGGTCATCAGCTCGGCGGCCGGGTTGAGGGTGACGACGCGCCCGTCCAGGTCCAGGGTGATGATCCCGCTCGTGATGCTGCTCAGCACGCTGTCCGTGTAGCTTTTCAGGTCCACCAGCTCTTCGAAGCGATGGCCCAGCTCCGCGTGCGCTGCCTCGAGGGCGGTCCGCTGCTGGAAGAGCTGGGTGGCCATGTGGTTGAACGCGATGGCGAGGTGACCGATCTCGTCGGACGTGAGGGGTTCGATCCGCTGGTTCAGTTCGCCGCGGGAAATGGCAGCCGCGCCCTCGGCCAACTGGCGCACGGGGCGCGCGATCCGGCGCGCGACCAGGGCTGACGCCAAGCCGCCGAGGGCCAGGATCACCACGGTCAGCGCCCCCAGCTCCCAGCGGGTCTGGCTGATCTGGGCCTGCATCCGCTGCTTGGAGAGTCCGACCCGAGCCGTCCCCCACTTCTGGCGCTCGACGTGGATCGGAACGGCGAAGTCGTAAATTGCTTCGCCCGTGTCCGCGAGCACGGTCTCCTGGACCAGCGGCTCGGCGGTCTCAGCGGCCATTTCGTCCGCGCTGTCCTTGAGGGAGAGCCCGACCAGCTCGGGGTGGCGGCTGTGCGCGGCGACCTTCCCGTCAGCGTCCAGGATGGTGGCGTAGACGACGTCCTCCTCCGAGGCGACGCGGGTGACGTTCTGCTCCAGCGCGGTGAAGTTATACAGGAGCAAGTATCCGGTCGAAATGGCGGCCAGGTTCCTCGCGATCACCTCGCCCCGCCGCTCGACCTCCTCGATGATGGCGGCGCGCTGGCGGTGCTCCACCACGGCGAAGACCACGGCCATGACCAGGAAGAGCACGAGGACCGTCCCCCAGAGGAACTTGGCCTGGAGCGAGACGAACCTGGGGCCGATCCGAACGGGATTCATGGCGGCGTCACCGGCGACCCTCGAGCCAGATCTTGCGCAAGGGGATGTAGGGGTCGCCGAGCCCGTTCACCTCGACGCTCCTGACGTACGGCTGGAAGAGCCGCTCGTACGTGTGATGTAGGATCGGCAGGATGGGAGCGTCGTCAAGAGTTAACTGCTCTGCTTTCCGGTAGAGATCCGCTCGCCGCTGGGGGTCGCCCGTGGTCCGAGCCTGAACCAGCAGCTCATCCACCACGGGGTTCACGTAAGCGAAGAAGTTGCGCGGGCTTCGGGAGTGGAACAGCTTGAAGAGAAAGTTATCCGGGTCTGGAACGTCGGCGTACCAGGCATGCAGGAACACGGGGAATTTCTTCTCACCTAGATTCTTCAGATACGTCGGCCAGTCGGTGAGGTAGTGGATCTCAGCCTGG
Source organism: Candidatus Rokuibacteriota bacterium (assembly GCA_016209385.1). Taxonomy (NCBI): domain Bacteria; phylum Candidatus Rokuibacteriota; species Candidatus Rokuibacteriota bacterium. The sequence goes on along the minus strand of JACQWB010000309.1, from coordinate 2,533 downwards.
ATGCCCACTCTCTCCCAGTACTTCCTGATTTGCTCCAGTTCCTGCACGATCTCGTCGCGCTTCACGCTGGACCAGACAGGGATCGCGGGCAGACCACGCCCGCCGGGGTATCCGGCCTGGTCGAGCAGTTCGCGTGCCCGCTGCGGATCATACGGGTACCCCTTGAGCGCTGGGTTGAACCCCTGAGTGCCCGGAGGGAGAATGCCGCGTGCCACCGCGAACCGTCCCAGCGACACTTCTTGGATCAACGCCTCCCGGTCGACCGCGTAGATGAGCGCCTGGCGAACCCGCCGGTCGTCCAAAGGCCTGACCCGCGTGTTGAATCCCAGATGCCTGATGCTGAACATCGGGCGCTTGACGTAAAGGTGGTTGCTGCCCGCGACGATCCGCCGGTAGTCCCGCGTGGGAATAGGGGTGTCCTCCAGGTTCCCCCGCTGGAACTCCTCATAGGCGGCGTCCCACTGGTCCCCTGCGAAGATCCGATAGACGACACGGGAGAGTTTGGGGGGGCCGTCGAAGTACTCATGGTTTGCGGCCAGAACGATCTCCTTCCCGCGCTCCCAGCGGACAAACTTGAAGGGGCCCGTGCCGATGGGGTGGGACCCGAAGGCCTCGCCCTCGCGCTCCACGACGTCTGTGGGGACGATTTTGGCGTGGCCCACCGCAAGCACGGACGCGAACGGCGCGAACGCCTCGTTGAGGGTCACCTGGACCGTGTATCGGTCCACGGCAATGAGGCCTGCGACATCCTTCGCCCTGCCGTCCCTGAACTCCTGCGCCCCCTTGATGTTGCTGAAGAGGTCCGCCGCTCCCGATTTCACCCTGGGGTCCAGGATTCGCGTGTAAGAGTAAACGACGTCCTCGGCGGTGACCTCGCGCCCGTGGTGGAACTTGACGCCTTTTCTGAGCGTGAAGGTCCAGGTGAGGCCGTCGCGGGAGGCCTTCCAGAACTGGGCGAGGGCAGGGGTGATCGACAGGGTGTGGTCAAACTGGACAAGGCCGTCGAAGAGCTGCTGCGAGACTGAGAGCCCGTAGATGTCGCGAATTCGCGCCGGGTCGAGTGTCGCGGGATCGTGACCGATAGGTCGGCGGTAGACCCCGCCATTGGCGGGACGCTCCCTGGCTTGTCCTCGCTCCTGGGCCCAAGCCAGGGTCCACCCCGCGCTCAGCAGGCAAAGCAGGGCGATGAGAAAGCGGAAGGGGAGACCGAGGCCCCCCCTCCGTCCCACGTTACCGCGGCGACTACACAAGTTCATCTAGTCCCCTCGGACTACGACCCTCCGGACTCCGCGGTGCCGACCGCCTGGAAGAACTGCGTTGACTCCGACGTCCCGGACTCGATCACGGGGGCAACCAGCAGGAATGACGCAAGGATCAGCAGGACAGCCCACAGCTTCGCCATCGCTCTCCCTCCTCATTGTGAAAAACGTTCCTTTTTGGAACCCTCCCCATGAGGGTTCCTCGGGAGAGGAGGAGAGAGCAATTCCGGAGCCATCGAGGCCCGGCCTTTGGCGACGGGGCTAAGTCACGGTGATCCAACACGTTTTCTGCTTCGAACGAGGTGAGAACGAGCGGAGCCCCTGCACAGGGCTTGAGCCAGCCGGTGGCCCGATCCAAGTGAAACTGCTTTGGTGGACGCGGGTTGATCCCGGTGCACAAAGAATTGTCCAACCTGCAGCGCCTGCTGTGCACCCTAGCGGTCGCCCTGCGGGGACCGGACCTTCCACTTCGCGAGCTTGACCTTGAGGGTGTTGCGGTGGAGACCCAGGAGCCTGGCCGCTTCGCTCTGGTTCCAGCGGGCGCGCTCGAGGACGCGGAGGACGATCTGGCGCTCGAACTGCTCGCACGCTTTCTTGAGCGGGAGCGCCTCGGCCTCGCGGGCGCGCGCCCGGTGGTCGGGAAGCAACAGGTCGAGTGGGAGGTCCTTCAGCTGGACCAGGGGGCCCTCGACGAGGGCGACGGACCGCTCGATGATGTTTTGGAGCTCGCGCACGTTCCCCGGCCACGGGTATTCCTGGAGTGCCGCCAGCGCGTCGGGAGCCACACCCTCGATGTGCTTCTTGAACTCGTGGTCGTACCGCCGGATGAAGTGGTCCACGAGGAGCGGACTGTGTTCCCGCCGCTCGCGGAGCGGCGGGACGGTGATCGGCACGACGCTGAGCCGGTAGTAGAGGTCGTCCCGGAACGTCTGGCTGCTGACGGCCTTCTTGAGGTCGACGTTGGTCGCCGCGATGATCCGGACGTCGATCCTGATGCTGCGGGTGCCGCCCACCCGCTCGATCTCCCGCTCCTGGAGCACGCGCAGGAGCTTGGCCTGGAGCTCCGGCTTCAGCGATGCGATCTCGTCGAGGAAGAGGGTGCCGCCGTGGGCCAGCTCGAACTTCCCGAGCTTGCGCTGATGGGCGCCCGTGAAGGCCCCCTTCTCGTGGCCGAACAGCTCCGACTCCATCAGGGTCTCCGAGATGGCGGCCGGGTTGACGGGGAGGAAGGGTTTGTCCCGCCGCGGCCCCTGGCGGTGGATCGCCCGCGCCAC
>JACQWB010000308.1 GCA_016209385.1 Candidatus Rokuibacteriota bacterium | reverse complement strand
CCCCATCCCCCCGAGGCGAGGGGTAGTCTTCGCGGCCCAACGCTGTTGAGCCGCTCAGAGCGCTTCGGCGACCTGCGCTTCGCCGCCCGCTACGGCTCGTCGCATTCGCTCGGCAGGGCATCCCCGGCGCGCGACCCCTCCAAATCGTGGGGAGCTATTTAGCGCGGCGGGGGGGCTTGCGCTCTTCTTCTGGACTGCCCCAGAACAACTTCGCCCCGAGCCCACCCGTTGGTGGTATTTTTGTCGAGGGGGGGACATGACGCGTCACGCGGTTCTCGGCGGGATTCGGCTCGGCGACGGGCTCCCCCCGGCAGTCATGGGGGTTCTCAACGTGAGCCCCGAGTCTTTCTACCGGGGTTCCGTCCACCATCTCGACGACCTTCTCGCCGCCGGAGAACGAATGGTGGAAGCCGGGGCCGCCATCCTGGACGTGGGTGCGATGTCTACCGCGCCGTACCTCTCGACGCAGATTCCCGAGAGCGAGGAGGCCGAACGCCTGGCGGCTGCGGTCGAGCGGCTCGCAGCGAAACTCGGTGTCCCGATTTCGGCCGACACTAGCCGGGCTGCTCCCACGAGAGCGGCCCTCGAGGCTGGGGCGGTCGTCATCAACGATGTCAGCGGGCTCTCGGCGGACCCGGAGCTCGCGGGCCTGGTCGCCCGCGCTCGGGCCGGCCTCATCGTCATGGCCTCGCCCGGAGGAAACGGGGAGACGCCTTCGGGTCCGCAGGCTCCGGGATCCTCCTCGCCCCTGGCAGCCGTGACCGCATTACTCGGCGAGAGCCTGAGCCGCGCCCGCTCGGCCGGAATCGGCGAAGCGCACGTGGTCGTGGATCCGGCCATCGGCTTCTTCAGAGGACGGGGGCGGTCGTGGGTTGCCTGGGACTGCGAGATCCTGGCCCGGCTCGGCGAGCTTCGGGTCCTGGGTCGGCCGGTCTGCGTCGGGGTGTCGCGGAAGTCGTTCATCGGCGCCCTCCTCGGGCAGGATGACCCCGGGGAGCGCCTCGTCGGTTCCCTGGCAGCGACGGCCGTGGCGGTGATGAACGGCGCCCACATGATCCGGACTCACGACGTGGCGGAGACGCTCCAGGTCGTGCGCGTGGCGCAGGCCATCCGGCAGCTTTCACGGGCGGACGAGCTCTGACATGTGGGAGATCCTTCAGGGCTTCAGATGGCGGGATGCCATCGATATTCTCCTGGTGAGCGCGATCCTGTATCGCGTGTTTGTCATGTTCCGCGGTACGCTGGCGGTCCAGATGCTCGTGGGCGTCCTCCTGCTGGCGGGGGCGCCGCTGACGGCCCATCGCCTCGAGCTGTTCAGCCTGGGCTGGATTCTGGAGAACTTCTGGGCCTACTGGGTCCTCGCCCTCATCGTCCTCTTTCAACCCGAGCTCCGCCGCGCGCTGACCCAGCTCGGGCACAGCCGGCTGTTCCAGGGGGTGCTCGGAACGAGCCCCGAGGAGCGGAGCCGGGTGGTCGAGGATGTCGTGAAGGCTGCCGAGCTGCTGGCCGCGCGGCGGATCGGGGCCCTGATGGTGATCGAGCGGACCACCGGCCTGAAGCATTACGCTGACCTCGGCGTGCCCCTCGATGCCGTGATCTCCGCGGACCTGCTCGGGAGCCTCTTCCTCCCGTACTCGCCGCTCCACGACGGCGCGGTCGTCATCCAGGCTGACCGGGTCGTGGCCGCCGCGTGCTTCCTGCCGTTGTCGCGTCACGTCGCGGTGGGGCGGAAGCTCGGGACCCGCCACCGCGCGGGGCTCGGGATCAGCGAGGAGACCGACGCGGTGGCCGTGGTCGTCTCCGAAGAGACTGGCCGGATCTCGCTGGCGGTTGGCGGTCACCTGGACGTTCCCGCGAACCGGGATGCGCTGGTGCGCCGGCTCACCGAGCTCCTCGGCGGCGAGGCGGCGGCCGCGCCGTCATTCCTCGAGGGCGTGTGGCGCCGCTTGTGGATCAAAGTGCGGGCATGAAGTTCCTCACCGCCCACTGGGAGCTGAAGCTCCTGTCACTTCTGGGTGCCCTCGTCCTCTGGCTGTTCGTGGTCGGCGGGGAGAAGTCGGAGGTGGTGCTGCCTGTCCCGGTCGAGTTTTCGGGGATCCCAACGGGCCTCGAGCTGACGGCCGGCCATCGCGACAGCGTGGATGTCCAGCTCCGGGGCCTGCGCGTCCAGCTCATGCGGCTCAGGGGTGAGGCGCTTCGCGTCCAGGTGCCACTCGCCGGGGCTGGGCCCGGCGACACCACGCACCGGCTCCTGCCCGAGCACGTCCCCGTGCCTGCGGGCGTCCAGGTGGTGCGGATCACGCCCTCCCGCCTCCGCGTCGTCCTGGAGACCGTCGAGTCGGCGACCCTCAGGGTGGTACCGCGGCTGACCGGCGCCCCGCCGGCGGGGTTCGTCCTGAGGGACGTTCGCGTCACGCCGATCCAGGTCGAGGTGCGTGGTCCCCGGAGCGAGGTCCGGGTCCTCAGTCAGGTAGAGACGGAGCCCATCGACCTCTCGACGCTTCGCGGACCCGTGCGGCGGTCGGTGACGCTCGCGGGGCCGGGCGGCTCGGTGAGGCTCGTCGGCGACCGGACAGCGGAGGTCACGCTCGAAGTCGTCGAGCGGGGATCGTCGTGACAAAGCTCTTTGGCACCGACGGGATCCGCGGGATCGCCAACGAGGATCCGCTGACCCCGGATCTGGCCTACCGGCTGGGTCGTGAGCTGGTCGCAACGCTGATGAGCCGGGGGCGAGACCCGCAGGTCCGCCTGGTCATCGGCCGCGACACGCGCCTCTCCGGTCCCATGCTCGAGGCCGCGCTGACTGCCGGCGCGCTGTCGGCAGGGGCGGAGTGCGTCGCGGCGGGTGTCCTCCCGACCCCCGGTATCGCCATCCTGACCCGCGAGCTCCGCGCCCACGGCGGCGTCGTCCTCTCCGCGTCCCACAACCCTTTCGAGGACAACGGGATCAAGCTCTTCTCCGGTGAGGGGAGCAAGTTCCCCGACGCGTGGGAGGCCGAGATCGAAACGCGGCTGGGCGGACCTGACAGCGCCCCGCGCCCGTCGGGAGCCGGGATCGGGTGCCTCGTCCCGTACGCGCGCGCCGAGGCCGACTACATCCGGTTCCTCCGCGCGGCCTTCGGGCTGGACCTTCGGGGCTTCGCGCTGGTCCTCGACTGCGCCCACGGGGCGACGTATCGCGTCGCGCCTCGCCTCTTCCGGGGCCTCGGGGCACGCGTAATCACCCTCGGGACGAGGCCGGATGGGACCAACATCAACCGGGGCTGCGGAGCCCTCTTCCCCCAGGCCCTCCAGACGAAGGTGAAGGCGACCGGCGCCCATGTCGGCTTCGCCTTCGACGGCGACGGTGATCGCCTGATCGCCGTGGACGAGACCGGCAAGGTGAGGGACGGCGATTACCTCCTCGCCATCTGTGCCCGGCACCTGAAGGGGAAAGGCGAGCTCAAGGGGAACCAGGTCGTCACGACGGTCATGGCCAACCTCGGGCTCGATCGCTCGCTCGCGGAGGCGCGGATCGGCGTCGTGAAGACCCAGGTGGGCGACCGCTACGTCCTGGAGGAGATGGAGCGGCGCGGCGCCTACCTGGGCGGCGAGCAGTCCGGGCACCTCATCTTCCTCGACCGGGCGCCCACGGGCGATGGCCTTCTTTCGGCCCTCCAGCTCCTGGCAGTGATGCGGGAGCGCGACGAGGGGCTCTCCGCGCTGGCCCGCTGCCTGACCAAAGTTCCTCAGGTGCTGGTCAACGTGCCTGTCCGTGAGAAGCCCCCGATCGAGAGCATCCCGGGTCTGGCGGCGAGGACTCGCGAGCTGGAATCGGCGATGAACGGCGCGGGACGGATCCTGGTTCGCTACTCGGGCACCGAACCTCTCGCTCGCGTGATGATCGAGGGCGAGGACCGGCTTGGCATCCAGGCGATGGCTCAGGAGCTGGCCGCGCTCATCGCCCGCGCCATCGGGGCTGACCCGGCCTGAGGGGTCGTCCGTCCATGGAGGTCAAGGGGCTCGGTGTGGACCTGGTCGCGGTCGGGCGGATGCGGCGCGTAGTCGAGCGCTGGGATCAACGCTTTCTCCGACGCGTGTTTACCCAGGACGAGCTCGACTACTGCTTCAAGCGCCGCGACCCCATCCCGCACCTCGCCGCGCGCTTCGCGGCCAAGGAGGCGACGCTCAAGGCCCTGGGGATCGGGCTCAGGATGGGCGTCCGCTGGACCGAGATCGAGGTGCGCCGCAAGCCGGGTCAGCCGCCCGTCCTTGTGCTTTCGGGCCGTTCGAAGGCGGTCGGCCACGCCAGGGGGGCGAGCCAGGTGCTGCTGTCGCTGACCCACGACGGCGAGTATGCCCTGGCGCAGGCCATGCTCATGGGTCCCGGGCTTGACGCGGGGGGCCAGGAGGGGCTGCGTGAGGAGGTCCGCTGAGGTCGTGGTACTCCTCGCGCTGCTTGTCCAAGGCTGTGCGGCGGCCCCGGCAGAGCGTGAGACCGCGCTGGCGAGGGGTCAGCTCGTCGTCGTCCCCGGGAGGTCCGGGCTCGTGATCGGCGCGCCTCACGGGAGCTCCGACGAAAGCACCGACAGGATGAGCCGTGACCTGGCCCAGCGCACCGGCTTCGGCCTGGTTCTCGCCACGGGTTTCACCCGCATCGATTCCCAGGGCCGCCGTTTCCACGTCAATCGTCCTACCGAGGGGCTCCCCGGTCGACCAGCGAAGGAGGAGGTTTACAGCGCAGACGCCCGGCTCGTGTACGAGGCCTATGCACAGGGCGTCAGCGAGGTCGCGCGGGGGCCGCTCCAGCTCCTGGTCGAGCTCCACGGCAATGCCCGCCAGGAGAGCGCGGGGCGGATCGAGATCGCCACTGTCGGCGTCGACCGCCAGCAGGCGTGGCAGCTCAGGACCCTCTTCGAGCTGATCCGGGACGCCCACCTGCGAAGCTGGCCGGAAGCCCCGCGCCTGGCAGTCCTGATCGAGCCGCTCGACCGGCTTCAATTGAGCGCAACCCGGGCCAAGGAGATCGGTGTCCTGCGCCTTCCCCGGCGGGCTTTCCACATCGAGCTCCCCCGCGCCGCGCGGCTCCAGGCCCGAGAGGCCTATCTGGAGATCCTGTCCGAGTTCCTCAGCGAGGCGGCCAGGCTTCTCCAGATCTGGAGGCCCTAGGCGTGCTCCCGGTCTTCACGGCTGCCGAGATGCGCGCCCTCGACCAGCGGGCGATGACCCGCCTCGGCATCCCGGGTATCCGCCTCATGGAGAACGCCGGCCGAGGCGCGACCCGGGCCATCCTGGCTCACTTCGGCTCACAGAAGGGAAAGCGGGTGGTCGTCTGCTGCGGCAAGGGGAACAACGGCGGTGATGGCTTCGTCGTGGCCCGGGGCCTCAAGGCCGCGGGCGCGCGCGTGAGCGTCTTTCTGGTGGCCCGGGCCGGGGACGTGAGGGGGGACTCGGCCGCGATGCTGGCCGCGTACCGAAGGGCCCGGGGGGCGATCGAGGAAGTCACGCGCGAGAGTGACCTTCGCGCCCTCAACACGGCTCTCGCCTCGGCGCACCTCGTGGTGGACGGGCTCCTGGGAACCGGCCTGACGGGCCCGGCGACCGGTCTCGTCGCCGCAGTGATCGAGGCCATCAACACGAGCGGGAAGCCCGTGGTCGCCCTCGACCTTCCCTCCGGCCTGGCTTCGGACCACGGTCGCCTCCTCGGGCCCGCCGTCCGTGCAGTGCTTACAACGACGTTTGCCGGGTGGAAGCGGGGGTTGCTCCTCCACCCCGGCGCCGCGCGGGCCGGTCAGGTAAGACTGGTGGACATCGGAATCCCGGACGCCGCGACGCGCGAAGGGATCGGCGTGTTTCTCCTCGAATCCGCCGACATCGCGCCACACTTTCCTCCGCGACCGCCGGATGCCCACAAAGGGACCTTCGGCCATCTCCTCGTGGTGGCGGGATCGGTGGGAAAGACGGGAGCGGCTGCTCTGGCCGGGCGCGCGGGGTTGAGGAGCGGGGCGGGCCTGGTGACGATTGCCACTCCCGCGTCCCAGCAGCCGGTGATCGCCGCCCTGGGGATGGAGGTGATGACCGAGCCGGTGGCTGAGACTCAAAGCCAGTCGGCCAGCCCGAAGGCCAAGGAACGGATCCTGGAGCTGGCCCAGCGCACCGAGGCGTTGGCGCTCGGCCCGGGAGTGTCGTTGGACCCGGAGACTCAGCGCCTGGTCAGGGAACTGGTCCTCGAAGTGGCGCGCCCGATGGTGGTGGACGCCGATGGGCTGACGGCCCTGGCCGGTCACCTGGACCACCTCAGGAAGGCGGCCGCGCCGCGCTGCCTGACGCCGCATCCGGGGGAGATGGCCAGGCTCCTGGGTGTGAGCGTGAGCGAGGTCCAGGCCGACAGGATTGAAACGGTCAGCGAGTTCTGCCAGCGCTATGGCGCCTACGTGGTCCTGAAGGGCGCCCGGAGCACGATCGGCGAGCCGGGAGGGACGGTGTACATCAACCCGACCGGTAACCCGGGCATGGCGAGCGGCGGATCGGGGGACGTCCTGACCGGCATGGTGGGGGCATTTCTGGCGAGAGGGCTGGATCCGCTCGCGGCCCTCCAGGCCGGGGTGTTCCTCCACGGCCTGGCGGGCGACCTGGCGCGTGACATGCGGGGTGAGGAAGGCCTGATCGCGGGAGATATCCTCGAAGCGATCCCCCCGGCAATCGCGGAGGTCCAGCGCGGTGGCGGCCATCAGCCGCTTTGAGAGTCGGAGTGCCGAGGAAACCCGGCGCCTGGGTGAGCTGCTGGGCACCGGCCTCGGGCGCGGCGACGTCGTCGCCTGCATTGGGGAACTGGGCGCGGGGAAAACCTGCTTTCTCCAGGGAGTCCTCCGCGGGCTCGGGGTGGCCGAACCGGCAACGAGCCCGGGCTTCGTCCTGATCAATCAGTACCGGGGCCGGGTTTCCGTTTACCACGTGGACGCCTATCGAACCGAAAGCCTGAGCGAAATCCTGGACCTGGGGGTCGAGGAGATGCTCTGGGAGGATGGGGTCACGGTCATCGAGTGGGCCGAGAAGCTGCTTCCGCTCCTCCCCCCTGAGACGCTGGTGGTCAGGATCTCCGGCCTGGGCAGTGAACCTCGCGAGATCGTTCTCGACGGGCTTCCTGGCGATGCCGGCCGGTTGAGGCTTGAACGCCTCCTGCGCGAAGCCGACCTGGCGCGGCTATAATCAGCCCGTGGGGCTCCGCCACCTGGCCCTGAAGACCCGAGACCTCAAGACGACCGAGCGCTTCTACACCGAAGTGCTCGGACTGCGCATCGCCTTCCGGTATCGGGGCATGGTCTTCTTCGAAAGCCCCGGGGAGAGCGATGTCCTGAACTTCCGCCGGACATCCCGTCGCTTCGATCCCGAGGCCGGCGGCCTGGACCACTTCGGCCTGCACGTGGACCGGAAGCGGCTCCGGTCGCTCCAGGAGCAGTTGAAGGCCGCGGGGGTGAAGCTGACGGGGCGGCGCGGACGGTGGGGGATTTACTTCCGCGACCCGAACGGCTACACGGTCGAGCTGTACGCCGACTGACGAGAAGCGGGGCTCGGGGCGGGCCAGGCTGCCCGTTGGCCCTTTTGGGTACGTTCCACGACGTATCCGATTCGCGACATTGACGCTGGGTCCAGGCCGTGCTACCGAGTCCGGACGGGAGCCGGAGTGGGGAAGGCGGTGAGAATTAGCGACTGGCCAGCGGGGGAACGGCCCCGGGAGCGGCTCTATGACAAGGGGGCGGAGGCGCTAGCCGATGCCGAGCTCTTGGCCCTTCAGCTCGGCACGGGGATCCATGGGCTGACCGCGGTAGACCTGGCCCGAGCGCTCCTGTCGCGCTACGGGTCGCTGAGCGGCCTGTCGGGGCGGAGCGTCTCGGAGCTGGCAGGTGTCAGGGGAGTGGGGCGGGCCAAGGCGGTGAGACTCGCGGCAACGTTTGAGCTGACGCGGCGCCTCAGGTCCAGGCCGACCGACGGCAAGGTCGTCCTGGGGAGCCCGGAGCAGGTCTTCGCCCACTTCGGCCCCATCGTCGAGGGCTTGAAAAAGGAGGTGTTCAGGGCCGCCCTTCTCGACGCCCAGAACGGGCTTCTGCGGGACGTGGTAGTCTCGGAGGGGACGCTCTCGGCGAGCCTGGTTCATCCCCGGGAGGTGTTCAAGCCGGCCATCCTCGAATCGGCCGCCGCCGTAATCCTCGTCCACAACCACCCGAGCGGCGACCCGACCCCGAGCAAGGAGGATCTCCGGCTCACCCGGCAGCTCGTCGAGTGCGGGAGGCTCCTGGACCTGAAGGTTCACGATCATGTCGTCATCGGGCTCGGGCGGTTCGTCAGCCTGGCCCAGCGTGGCGTCATCGGGTAGGCGCCACAGAAGGGTGAGAGGTGCCGATGAAAATCCAAGCGATCGGGCATGTAGTGCTGAAGGTCCGGGACCTCGAGCGCTCAACCCGGTTTTACCGCGATCTGCTCGGGCTCACGGAGGTGGCGCGCTTTCAGGACCGGATGGTCTTCTTCTCGGCAGGCAAGAGCCACCACGATCTGGCCATCCTGAGCGTCGGGCGGGAGGCGCCTGGTCCCGACCCCGGGAGCGTCGGGCTCTATCACGTGGCCTTCAAGATCGGCGATGACCTTGAGGTGCTCAGGGAGGCCAAGGCCCATCTCGAGGCGCACGCCGTCAAGATCGTCGGAGTGCGGGACCACCGGGTGAGCCAGTCGCTCTACCTGGAAGATCCCGACGGCAACGTGGTGGAACTCTTCGTGGACGGCGATCCGGCCCTCTGGACGCGGGAGCCGTCCGCGGTGGCGACGGTCCGACCGCTGCAGCTCTGAGGCTAGTTAGCCCTTCGCCAGCTTCTCGATCCCCCTCCGGGAGAGAGTCTGCAGCCGCGCGAGCAGCGTCTTGACCTTCCGCTCCGAGACGCGGTCGGCCAGGATCAGCTTCTTGGATTTGAGGCCGTTCTGGATGTAGGCCACCCAATCATCCAGGCTTGGTGTTCCCCGCCACGCGATCGTGAGCCCGCTGAGCCGCATGCGCTTTCGGCCCTCGATCTTCGCCAGCGGTTTGCGACTCGTCTCCATACGTCATGGCCCCCAGTGCGAAAGAAGGTGTACCGCACGTCATAAAGAAGTACAAAACCGCAACGTCGTCAAGGTATGGAGCCCCGAAAACATTGTCAAGGACTCGTTTCGCCGCGTACGATGCGCGCTTTCGCGCGCCATGCTCGTCGGAGCCTCATGGGATGAGGCGATTTTTCGCACGCGCTGCGCGTGTGGACGACAGGACCGAGATTTTTGCGGGGTCCGCTTCTGAATGCGCGCCAGACCTTCGTTTTCGCGGGTTGTGGACAACTGTGGAAATGTGGATAACCTGTGGGTATCAGGAATCGCGACCGACACCGCAGAGGCGTTCGAGCTGGCCGATCCCGCGTCGGAGCAGCTCCTCGCGGAGGTGTTCGAGGATCAATCGCGCGAGGATCGGGCCCCGCGTGATGAAGCCCGTGAAGTAGCTGCACGCCGTCGCCCCCGCGCGCAGCAGCTCGAGGGCCTTGTCGGGCGCATCGATGCCGCCGGTGGCGATGATCTGGAGCTGATCGCCGAAGCGCTGCCGGAGCCGGCGGACCGCCGCGAGCGTCTCGGGGTACAGCTCGGGACCCGAAAGCCCGCCGAAGCCCTGGGAAAGCCGCGGCTCGTCGACGCGACGCGTGTTGCCGTGGTTCACGATCCGGATGCCGTGGTCGAGCGCGGCGGGGATGATGGCCCGGTCGTTCGCGTCGCTGAAGTCCGGCGAGACCTTGACGATGAGGGGCTTGGCGGTGGCCTGGCGGATGGCCTTGAAGAGGTGCCCTACCTCGCGAGGCTTCTGGCTCCACGCGTAGACGAGCCGGGTGTTGGGGGACGAGATGTTGACTTCCAAGAGGTCGGCGAAAGGCGCCAGCGCGTCGACCAGCGTCGCGTAGTCCTCGACGGACTCGCCGGCGACGGACACGATGAGCGGCACCCGCTGGCGGAGCGTCGCGAGCGTCTGCCGGTACGCCGCGAGCCCGGGGTTCTTGAAGCCGTTGCAGTTGATCAGCCCGGGTCCCAGCGCGGTCTCGGTGCGCACCAGGTTGGGCTCGGGGTGGCCCGGACGGGGTGTCGGCGTGATCGTCTTCGTGGTCACCGCGCCGAAGCCGAGCCCCATCGCGCGACGGAGGATCCGCGGATCGTAGTACATCGACGAGAGGATCAGGGGATTGGAGAGGCGCACACCGCCGAGCGTGACGCTCAGGCTCGGGTCCGTCAGGCGGAAGACGCGGAGACGGTCCAGCGGGAGGAAACGGAGCAGGGTCTGGCCGAGGGCGACCGCTTTGGGTTCGGGGAGCCGGCAGAGAAGGCCGCGGTAGATCGCGGCGTAGCCCAGCTGCGCGCTTCGCGCTGTGTAACCGGCTTGCGCCATGGCGGTTCCCGGGGCAGGATACCATGAACGCTCCGCGGTTTGTGGTGGACACGATGCTCGGCCGGCTAGCCCGCTGGCTCCGGGCGATGGGCTACGACACGCTCTACCTCGGACCGGCCGAGGACCGCCGGCTCCTCCAGCTCGCCCAGATCGAGGAGCGGATCCTCCTGACGCGTGACGCCAGGCTCGCGCGGCTGGCCGCGCCCATGGGATGCCTGATCGAGGCCGGCCAGCTGGACCACCAGCTCGCGGAGGTCGTCCAGAAGCTGACGCTCTCACCGCAGGACGCCGACTGGCTCTCCCGGTGTCTCGAGTGCAATGGGTTGCTGGAGCCCCGCCAGAGGGCGAGCGTGAGCGGCCTCGTTCCCGAGTACATCTTCGCCACCCAGAGCGAGTTCACGGGATGTCCCGGCTGCGGAAGGATCTACTGGGCCGGGAGTCACGCCGACAGGATGCTCACACGGCTGGCCAAGCTCCTCGGCCGCGGAGGTCGAGAGCGCCCGGAGACGTTCGCATGAGGGTCATCGATATCAGCCTCCCGATCGAGCCCGTATGGACGTGTTCGAGGGCGATCCCGAGGTACGCATTACCCCGCACCTCGAGCTCGCCCGCGGCGATCCGGCCAACGTCTCGCTCCTCTCGCTGGGTTCCCATACGGGCACCCACCTGGATGCCCCCGCCCACTTCCTCGCGGGCGGCGGGACGCTCGAACAGGTTTCGCTGGATGTCCTGATGGGACCGGCGCTGGTCGGTGAGCTGGCGAGCGAACGGCTGATCGGCCGGGCAGACCTCGAACGTCTGCCGCTGGATGGTCAGACGCGCCTTCTCCTCAAGACCCGGAACTCGGCGCTCTGGGCGCTCGGGCGGTTTTCGCGCGACTATGTCGCCCTGGGCCTCGACGCCGTCCGCTACCTCGCCGAGCGGGGGATCCGGCTCGTGGGCATCGATTACCTCTCCATCGAGGCCCTTGACGCTCCCGGACATCCGGTCCACCGCGTCCTGCTGGAGGCGGGCGTGGTGATCCTGGAGGGACTCTGCCTCGCCGGGGTCGAGCCCGGGGTGTACGAGCTGCTCTGCCTCGCGCTCCCTGTCAAGGGGATCGACGGCGCGCCGTGCAGGGCGGTGCTCACAATATGACGGAACCGGGAACCCGACGGGCCCCTTGCGCCGCGTCGCGCAAGTGATTACAATCGGGTTCGCGACGGACGATTAGCTCAGTTGGCAGAGCGCTGGCCTCACATGCCAGAGGTCGCTGGTTCGAGTCCAGCATCGTCCACCAGGAAAGACAAGGAGTTACGAGGGGGTGGTGAGGAGCCGCCCCCCTTCGATTGTGCGGGATTTGTGCGGAGAGGCATCACGGGGTGCTCGTCTCAGCCGCCTTGGCAAGCGGCACGACGACTGATGCGGTGAGCTGAATCGCGACGTAGTCGGCGAGTCGGATGGCCGCCTGCTTAAGGTCGGCTTCGCTCACGATGTTGTAGCGGTCGAAGATCGAGCGGGTCTTGTGGCCAAGCCTGGACCCGAGAGAAATTCATTTTCGAAAAACGAGGAGGTGCCTCATGCAAGTGCCAGCTTCGCTTACACCAGCGGTCTGGGGTGCGATCATCGGCGCTGTGGCGACCATGATCATCGGCTTTTCTTCGTTGGGGTGGACCCTCGGCAGCACGGCCGAGAGAGTGGCCGAGCAACGTGCTGAGTCAGCCGTGACCGCCGCCCTCACCCCGATCTGCGTCCAGAGCTTCATGAAGCAATCGGACGCAGCCAAGACACTGGCAGGACTCCGGGAAACTGATTCGTGGAAACGACAAGAATTTGTCGAAAAGGGCGGTTGGGCCACTATGCCGGGGAGCAAAGAGCCTACGCGGGGAGTTGCGAGCGCGTGCGCCGAGGCGCTTATGAAGACCAAGACCTAGACCTGATCAAGTAGTCGGCTCTATTTTAGCCTCAATCCGAAATCACGCGGCCAGCCCATGAAGGACGCGGTCGTCTGCATCATTTTTCCGGGGCGGGATCATCGTACGCGCGCAACGATCGCGTCGAGCGTCAGGCGACGGAGGCGGGACAGCCCCCGAGCGGGCCTCTAGGACAGTCCTAGCCGACTCCTCGCCGGTGCGAAACGGCAGCGGGGCACTAGGGGACCCAGGTGTCTGTTTCGGATCGCGACCGAAGGTGGTCACGTGACTTGAAGTCGGCGAGCGGCTCGGGCGGGTGCCTGAACAGTCCAGCCCACCAGAAAAAGCGCCGAGGGCAAGGGGCGGTACGCAACCCGCCCCCCCCTTTTTTGCTGTCGCGCCGGCACCCGGCGGGGTCGCTACCGTCCGAGGAGCACCGAGAGGCTGCGCTGCACTGCCGCGTCGAGGAGTTCCTGCGAGCTCAACCGCCGCTCGATCCGCCCCGCGTCGCAGTCGGGCTCGACGTCGGTGAGGCGCAGCCCGGGGCTCGGAGGCTCGAAGAGCAGGCGCGCTCCGTCCGCGACGCGAAGCACCTCCGCGCTCACCGTCCAGAGCGTGGTCCGCGCGGCAAACGGCCGTCGGGCATCGCGGCAGTAGACAAGGTCGAGCCGCGAGACGACCACGCTCACGATCAGCATGGCGTCGGCCTTCAGGGCGCGGGCGCGCTCGAGCGCGCGCTGGCGCTCGGCCTGGGGCACCGGCAACGGTCGGTCGCCGAGGTGCGCCGAGAGGGTCGTATCCAGCGGGAGGATCCCCCGGGCGTTGAGCCCCTCGAGAAACCCGATCTCGAAGGCGTCGGCTAGTGGGCTCCGCGCGCGCGGTGACAAGCCACCGTCGCCAGGCGCTGCCGTCCGGTCGAGGGAGACCCGGATGAGAACCGCGGGCCGCCGGATCGCGTCGGGCCTGAAGTCCGGATGACGGAAGGTGGCGGGCGCCGGCGTCGCGCAGCCCCACGCGAGGAGCGCCAGAAGCAGGAGGACCGGCCAGGCGCCCACCAACGCGCGCTACGTCCGGGCGCGGAGGAACAGGGAGAGCCCCAGGCCCGCGAAGATGATGTTCGCGGTCCACGCGGCCAGGAGCGGCGGCAGCATGTCCGCCTTGGCGAAGGAGAGCGCCAGCGAGTGGACGAACCAGTAGGCCATCGCGATCACGATCGCCAGCCCGATGCCGATCAAGCGCCCGCTCCGCGGCGAGGCGAGGGCGAGCGGGATCGCGACCAGCGCGAGGACGGCGTGGATCAGGGGGAAGGCTAGCTTCTCGTAGAGCTTCACGATGTACTTGCCGACCTGGTGCCCGCTCTCCTGGAGCCGCGCCAGGTACGCCCTGAGTTCCAGAAAGTTCATCATCTCGGTGGGTTTCTGGATCTGGGTGAACGTCTCCATCCGCTCGGGGAGCTCCAGCGTAGTCAGGCGGAAGGGGATAGCTTGAACCTGGTCTCCGCCCGAGAACTCTCGAACGACGCCGTCACGGAACTCCCACCCGGCGGTGGTCCAGCGCGCCTGGCGGGCGTCGAGGCGGCTCAGGAGCCGGTAGTCCCGATCGATCTCCAGGAGCGTGAGGCCGTCGATGGCCTGGCCCGCCGGGTCCAGGAGCTCCATCCTAAAAAACCGGGTGTCCGCGCTCCGGTACCAGATCTGGTTGCGTCGCTGGAGGTGTCGAGGCGGCTCACCGCGGATCTTGATCCGGTCCACCTCGTCGGCCTTGGCGTTCAGCATCGGCAACAGCGTCTCCTGGAAGAGCACGGACGCGGCGCTCACGCCCACGGCGAGGAGTAGCACTGGCCGGCTCACCCGGTAGAGGCTGACGCCGGCCGCCTTCAGGGCCGTCAACTCGTGCGCCCGCGCGAGCGAGAGGAAGAGGAAGATCGTCGCGACCAGGATCACGACCGGAAGTCCCTTGTAGAGCTCGGCGGGCAGGCGGTAGAGGAGGTGCTCGACGATCAGGTGGAGCGGCGGCTTGAGGCGGAGGAACCGGTCCAGCGTCTGGAAGATGTCCACGATCACGAACAGCACCGCGCCGACCGCCAGGCCGTACCCGAGGTACGTCAAATACTCCCTGACCAGGTAGCGGTCGATGATCCAGCTCGTCGCGCGGGGACCGCCGATCCGCGCGGCCCTCAGCGTCCCGATCGGGAGGCGCCACACCAGGACGGCCCGGAGGCGCCTGACGAGCGCCGAGCGAGCGAGCGGGACCGGCGGCGCGATCGTGGACCGGAGCAGCACCAACCCGACGCCGCCGAAGAGCAGGTTCGGCGCCCAGATCGCCGCCCAGGACGGGAGGCGGCGCACGAGCGCGATTCCCTCCAGCGAGGTGAGCAGGAAGTAGTACGCCACGATGATGGCCAGGCTGCCGCCCACGGCGATGGCACGACCGCCGGTGTGGGCGCGGATGCCGAGCGGGAACCCGACGAGGGTGAACACCAGGGCGGCTACGGGCAGCGCGAAGCGCTTGTGGACCTCCACCTCGTACGGCGCGGGGTTCTGCCCTTCGCGCCGGAGCGTTGCCGCGGCCGCGAGGAGTCGCCGGAGCGACAGGTACTTCTCCGGCTTCTCGACCCGCGGTGCCCCTTTGAACGGAGCCTCCACCGCGAGGTTCATGTCATAGAGCTCGAAGGTGGAGTAGCGGTAGCGCCCCGGCTCGCCCGCCGGCGATTCGTTGAGGGCGCCGTCGATCAGGCGGAGCGTGATGCGGTCATTCTCCTCGTCGGTCAGGAGGCGTCCTTCGCGGGCCGTGATGATCCGCGATCGCTTCGGGTCGCGCTCGTCGGAGACCAGGACACCCCCGAGGGCCACGTGTGAGGGCGACACTTCCTCCACGTAGACGACGATCTGGCCGAAGGTGGTGCTGAACACGCGCTCGGAGATTCCGGTGGCCGCCCGGGTCTGGAGGATCCTCACCAGGTGGCGCTGGAAGGCCCGGTTGGCCAACGGGTTGAGCCAGAGCGTCAGGAGGCCGGTGGCGAGCGTGGCGAGACAGGCGGCGACGACGAAGGGGCGGAAGAGCCGGAGGGGGCTCACGCCCGAGGCCTTGAGGGCCACGACTTCCAGGTCTCCGGCCAGCCGGCCGGCCGTCAGCAACACGGCCACCAGGAGCGCCATCGGGAGTGTATGGGCGAGGAACGAGGGGAGCATGAAGAGGAGGAGCCCGAGCACCATGGAGAAGGGCACGCCCTTCGTCACGACGAGGTCGGTGAGGTGGTAGATGCGGTCGATAATGAGGAGGAAGGTGAGGAGCACCCCGCTTAGGAGGAGCGGCGGCGCCAGGTCCCTGAAGACGTAGCGGTCGAGGATCCGGTTCATCTCCCACCTGTTGTACCATACCTCCGTGACGCTCCGAACCTCCGCGTGCTGCCTGGCGGTCTGGCTGGCGATCGGCTCCTCACCCGGCCCAGCCCCGGCCGCCGAGGGTGACCGGCTGGACCGTTTCCGGCAGCTCGCGTCCTCGCGGCTCGCGATCCTCGAGCTCTCGGGGCCGGAGTCCTCGGTCGAGGGTGTCCGCGAGATCTACGCGCTCCTGGATGACGAGATCATCGAGAACCTGAATGCGGGGAGCGTCTTCGCCTCCGCGGGCTTCCTCCAGGACCGGCTCGACGCCTTCGCCGACACCTGGGGTGGGAGCGCCTTCCGGATCGTCCACCTCGCGGCGGGAGACGTCGCCGTCGGCAGCTTTCAGCTCTCGGTGGGAGGATCGGGCAACAGTGTGCGCGTCTACCGGCGGGGCGGGGGGGCGGAACTCGTCACGGCAATCCATCGACCGGGGGTGCCGCACCTCTTCCCGATGCCACCCACGCGCGCGGGCCAGGGCCAGTTTCTCGTCGTGTGGCAGGGCTCGCCCGCGCGGCGCGGGGTGCCCGTGCTGGGCATCGAGCTGTGGCGCCAGCAGGGGGAGCAGGTTCGGGCTGTGTGGAGCACGGCGGAGCTGCTCGGCGCTGACCTCTCGCCGATCGCCTTCGAGGTCCGCGGCCAGGAGCTCGCGGTTCGTTCCGAAGCGCGTTACCCGGGATGGAAGCTCGGGTGCGAGGGCCAGACCGAGCAGGTGGATTACTACCGGTATCTCGCGGCTTCCGAGACCTTCGTCCTCGTTCGCCGCCAGGTGTCGAACGGCTGGCACCGGGAGCTCCACGCCGTCGTGGACCGCCTGCTCGGAGCGCTCAGGCGAGGGGAGCAGCGGGTCCTCTCGGCGCTCGGCCTGTCGCCCGAGCTTCGCCAGAACCTTCCGGAGGTTCTCGAGCCCGAGCCCGTTTGCGACGTCGCCGACGATCCGAATCCCGAGCTGGTCACGGTCTCAGCCACGGCGCCGGGTGACCCGCGGCCGTGGGCCCTGCGCTTCCGGCGGACGGCGAACGGCTGGCGCTTCGCCGGCGCCGGACGCGTCCCGTGAGGGGCGCGCGCGGACCCCTGTGCTAGAATAGAAGCCCCCGATGAGCCAGATCCCTGATCGCTACGATCCCTCCCAGGTGGAGGAGCGATGGTATCGCGCCTGGGAGGAGCGCGGCTACTTCAGGGCTGACCCGGCCTCCCCGAAAAAGCCGTACTGCATCGTGATACCGCCCCCCAATGTCACCGGCTCCCTCCACTTGGGCCACGCGCTCGACAACACCCTCCAGGACATCCTGATCCGCTGGAAGCGCATGGACGGCTTCAACACCCTCTGGATGCCCGGGACCGATCACGCGGGGATCGCGACGCAGGTGGTGGTGGAGCGCCAGCTCGCCGAGGAGGGCAAAACGAAGGACGACCTCGGGCGCGAGGCCTTTATCCGGCGCGTCTGGCAGTGGAAGGAGGCTTCGGGCGGGACCATCATCCGCCAGCTCAAGCGGCTCGGTTCCTCGTGCGACTGGGCGCGCGAGCGTTTCACGATGGACCCCGGCCTGTCCGCGGCGGTGCGCGAGGTCTTCGTCAGGCTGTGGGAGGAGGGGCTCGTCTACCGCGGCGACTACATCGTGAACTGGTGCCCCCGCTGCCAGACCGTGCTCTCGGACCTGGAGGTCGAGCACGAGGAGCGCGACGCCGAGCTGTACTACATCAAGTACGGGTCGCTGACGCTCGCGACGGTCCGTCCCGAGACCAAGCTCGGCGACACTGCCCTGGCGGTCCACCCGAAAGACCGGCGCTACGCGCGCTACGTGGGTCAGACCCTGACGGTTCGCTCCGTTGAGGGCGAGATCACCATGAGGGTGGTGGCCGACGCTGCCGTAGACCCGAAGTTTGGCACCGGCGTCGTGAAGGTAACCCCGGCCCACGACCCGGCCGACTTCGAGATCGGCAAGCGGCACGGCCTCGAGGTCCGACAGGTCATCGGCTTCGACGCCCGGATGAACGAGCG
The DNA here is from genome assembly GCA_016209385.1 of Candidatus Rokuibacteriota bacterium. Lineage (NCBI taxonomy): Bacteria > Candidatus Rokuibacteriota > Candidatus Rokuibacteriota bacterium. The sequence goes on along the minus strand of JACQWB010000308.1, from coordinate 20,245 downwards.
CGCGGGCAAGTACGCGGGGCTGGACCGCTTCGAGTGCCGGAAGCGCATCGTGGAGGACATGCGGGCGCTGGGCCTCATCGAGAAGGTGGAGCCCTACCGCCACAGCATCGGGCTCTGCTACCGCTGCAAGACTGTAGTGGAGCCGCTGGTCTCGACCCAGTGGTACGTGCGGATGAAGCCGCTGGCGGAGCCGGCGATCAAGGCGGTCCGGGCCGGGAAGATCAAGATCGTCCCCCGCCAGTGGCGCAAGACGTACTTCCAGTGGATGGAGAACATCCGGGACTGGTGCGTGTCGCGCCAGCTCTGGTGGGGCCATCGCCTGCCGGTCTGGTACTGCGATCGCTGCCGAGCCACGCACGTCTCGCGCGTTGACCTCACCGCGTGTCCGGACTGCCGCGGCCCGCTCCGCCAGGACACCGATGTCCTCGACACCTGGTTCTCCTCGGCGCTCTGGCCCTTCTCGACGCTCGGCTGGCCGGCGGACACTCCCGAGCTGAAGACGTTCTACCCCACCTCCTGCCTCGTGACGGGCTTCGACATCCTGTTCTTCTGGGTCGCCCGCATGATCATGATGGGGCTCAAGTTCACGGGTGAGGTGCCGTTCCGGGATGTCTACATCCACGCCCTGTTGCGCGACCCCGAGGGGAAGAAGATGTCCAAGTCCCGCGGGAACGTGATCGACCCGCTGGAGGTGATGGACCGGTACGGCACCGACGCCTTCCGCTTCACCCTGGCGGCGCTGGCCGCCCAGGGGCGTGACATCCGCCTGGCCGAGGAGCGGATCGAGGGCTACCGGAACTTTGCCAACAAGCTCTGGAACGCCGCGCGCTTCGTCCTCGCCAACCTGGAGGGGTACGAGCCGCGGCTTGCCCGAAAGGCGGAGCCCACGCTGGCAGAGCGCTGGATCCTGAGCCGCCTGGCGCGCACGATCGGCGCCGTTCGCAAAGCCGTGGGCGCCTACCGGTTCAACGACGCTGCGAGCGCGGTCTACCAGTTCCTCTGGCACGAGTACTGCGACTGGTACCTGGAGTGTGCCAAGCTCCCGCTCTACCGGTCGCCGGACCTGGCCGCACGCGCCCGCACCCAGCGGACCTGCGTGGAGGTGCTCGAGACGACGCTCCGGCTGCTGCACCCGTTCATGCCGTTCCTCACCGAGGAGATCTGGCAGCGGCTCCCTGCGCAGAGCGCAGGGGCCCGCACGCGGAGCGCGGGTGCCGGCCCGGTCTCGGCGGGCCGCGGGGCGGTGGACTCGATCATGGTGGCAGCGTTCCCCAGGGCCTCGCGCAAGGCTGAGGACCCCGATGCCGAGAGCGAGATGGACCTCTTCATGGCGATCGTCACCGCGGTCAGAAACATTCGGGCCGAGATGCGGATTCAGCCCGCCACCACGCTCCGCGTCCTCCTGCGGCCCGCCAGCCGGGAGGCGACGGATCGCCTGACCCCGCTGGTCCCGCTGGTCGAGGCCCTGGCACGCTGCGAGGCGACGGTCGACCCGGCGGCCAGCCGGCCGGCGGCCTCTGCTCTCGCCATCGTGGGACCGGTAGAGTGCTTCGTCCCCCTGGCCGGGCTCGTGGACCTCACTGCCGAGCGCCAGCGTCTGCAGAAAGAGATCAGGAAGGCCGAGGACGAGGTCCGCTTCCTGGAGGCCAAGCTCGACCGGCGTGAGTTTCGCGAGCGAGCTCCGGCGGAGGTGGTCGAGCGGGAGACGACCCGCCTGACCGCGCAGCGAACGCTCCGCGACAAGTTGCTCGAGAGTGTCGGACGCCTCGACGCCGCTAAGCACGCTGGCTGACGCGCCGTCTTCCGGCCGGCTCTTCCCCGGACTTGCCGCGCGCCTGCCCATCGGCCGGCTGGGGCGCGCCTTCCATGCGTTTCAGGCCGCCACCTCGACCCAGGACGAGCTTCGCCGCCTGGCCGAAGCCGGGGCTCCAGAGGGGACGGTCGTCGTGGCCGACCATCAGACCCGGGGGCGGGGTCGTCACGGCCGGCAGTGGCTCGATGCGCCCGGAGCCAACCTCCTGGTCTCGGTTCTGCTGCGCCCCGAGATTCCGCCGGCACGAGTCCCCCAGCTCTCCCTTCTCGCGGTGGTGGCGGCCGCCGAGGCGCTCACGCTGGCGACGGGCGTCGCAGTCGGGATCCGCTGGCCAAACGACCTCCAGGTCGGCGAGCGGAAACTGGGCGGGATTCTCGCCGAGGCCGTCACGGCGGGTGAGCGCGTCGAGCATGTGACTCTCGGCCTCGGGATCAACGTGAACCAGACCGAGTTTCCCGCCGACCTGGCTCCCCGCGTCACCTCCCTGGCCCTCGAGGCCAGGCTGATGCTGGACCGGGAAGCCATCCTGGAGGCGCTTCTCGGATCCCTGGACCGGTGGTACGCGCGCTACCTTCGGGAGGGCTTCGCGCCCGTGCGCGCGGGCTGGTGCCGGGCTTCCCTCACGCTGGGGCAGCCGGTCAGCACGGCCGGCGTGACGGGCGTCGCCGAGGACCTGGACGCGGATGGCGCGCTGATCGTGCGCACGCGGGAGGGGACCCGTGTGAGGCTCGTCGCCGGCGAGCTCCGCTAACAGGATGCTGAAAAAGGCCTCTCCCGCCCGCGTGTTCTCGCGCTCCGGAGCGAAGCGCTCCGAGCGCGCACCCATGCCTCCGGCATGGGTACCCGGCCCGCGCGACCCCTCCCGGGGGGAGGCATCGGAAGGGGGGCAAAGCCCCCCTCCGACGATCTAGAGGAGGAGAGCCAATGCTGCTCGTCATGAACGTCGGCAACACGAACACGGTCGTCGGGGTTTTCGAGGGCCGGCGCCTGTGCGTCTCCTGGCGTCTGACGAGCCGGCGCGAACAGACCGCCGACGAGTACGGGGTCTTCATCCAGACCCTGTTGCAGGGCCGCGCACTCGAGCCGCGCCAGATCAGCGCCGTGGCGATCTCCAACGTCGTCCCGCCCGTCCAGCAGACCCTCGAATGGATGTGCGAGAAGTACTTCGGGTTCCTCCCGTTCAGCGTGGAGCCGGGCGTCAACGTCGCGATGCCGCTCCGGGTCGAGAACCCGGCCGAGGTCGGCCCCGATCGCGTCGTGGACGCGGTCGGCGCCCTCGAGCTCTACGGCCCCGCGCCGCTCATCGTGATCGACTTCGGCACCGCCACCACCTTCGACTGCGTGAACGCGCGCGGCGAGTTCGTCGGCGGGGCGATCGCTCCGGGGATCGTCGTCGCCTCCGAGGCGCTGATCTCGAAGGCGGCGCGCCTCTTCCGGGTGGAGCTGGTCCGCCCCAAGGACGCGATCGGCCGGAACACGATCACCAACATCCAGTCGGGGATCATCTACGGGTACGCGGGGCTGGTGGACGGGCTGGTGGAGCGGATGCGGGCCGAGCTGGGCGGGCCCGCAACGGTCGTCGCGACCGGCGGGCTGGCCGGACTGATCCAGGAGGTCGCGCGGACGATCCAGCAGGTGAACGCCGACCTGGCACTGGAGGGGATCAGGATCATCTACGAGCAGGCCCGGAGCCGGAGCTAGCCGGAGGCCGGACGCTTGACAGTGCCGGCCTGCGTCGCTATACTACCCCAAATATTGTATGGTCCTGCGAACTGTGGCCTAGATACAGGGCCTCGTCCCGACGAGGGATAAGGAGACGCGCAGATGGGCATGTGGGTCGGCCGGGGGCGAAAGGCGCGGGTCGCCTATGGCTTCGATGACATTTCCCTGGTTCCGGGAACGGTGACCGTCAACCCCAACGAGGTGGACATCTCCTGGGACATCTGCGGGCGGCGCTTCGAGATCCCGATCATCGCCGCGGCCATGGATGGCGTGGTTGGGCCGCGGCTGGCGGTGGAGATGGGACGGCTCGGCGGCCTGGCGGTGCTGAACCTGGAAGGCATCTTCGCGCGCTACGAGGACCCCGAGGCGGTGCTCGACCGGATCGTGTCGGCGAGCCTCGAAGAGGCCACGAAGATCATCCAGTCGATCTACGGCGAGCCCATCAAGGAGGAGCTGATCCACAAGGGGATCACCGAGATCAAGAAGGGCGGGGGGCCGGCGGCGGTCTCGTCGATCCCGCAGCGCGCCGAGCGTTTCGCCAAGATCGCGGAGGAAGCCGGGGCCGACATCTTCGTCGTCCAGTCGACGGTGACCACGGCGCGCCACATCGCCACCGAGTACACGCCCCTCGACTTCCGGAAGCTGAAGAAGAACCTCTCGATCCCCCTCATCGTGGGGAATGTGGTCACCTACGAGGCGTGCCTCGAGCTCATGGAGTGCGGCGTGGATGCGCTCCTCATCGGCGTCGGGCCGGGCGCGGCCTGCACGAGCCGCGAGGTCCTGGGACTCGGCGTTCCGCAGGTGACGGCCACGGCCGACTCGGCGGCCGCCCGGGATTTTTACCTCAAGCAGAGGGGGCGGTACGTCCCGATCATCACCGACGGCGGGATGACCACCGGCGGCGACATCTGCAAGGCTCTCGCTGCCGGGGCTGATGCTGTCATGATCGGTTCGGCGTTCGCCCGGGCCGAGGAGGCGCCGGGCCGCGGGTACCACTGGGGCATGGCCACACCTCACCAGAATCTCCCCCGCGGCACCCGGATCCGTGTCGGCGTGGTGGGGCTCCTCGAGCAGATCCTCTTTGGTCCGGCCTTCACCGATGATGGGACGATGAACCTGGTCGGCGCGATCCGGACCTGCATGGGCTCGGTGGGGGCCCGGACCATCCGCGAGCTCCAGCTCACCGAGCTGATCATCGCGCCGGCGATCAAGACCGAAGGGAAGATCTTCCAGCGCGCCCAGAAGCTGGGAACGCCGCGCTGACGCGCGGAACGAGTTGAGCGCGGAACCTCGCCCGCGCGTGGGGGTGAGGGGACCGGGGTCGGCGGCGCCCCGGAGAGAATGTGAGAGGGCAAGGACGCAGGCCGGGTGCCCGGTGCCTCGACCGTGAGCGCCTGACCCGCTCCAGGGTTCGTCGTGGACAAGATCGCGATTGTCGACTTCGGGTCCCAGTACACTCAGCTCATCGCGCGCCGCATCCGTGAGCTCTCCGTTTACTCGGAGATCCTCCCGCCGACCCACCCGGTGGAGGCGCTCCTGACCGGGGAGTACAAGGGGATCATCCTCTCGGGCGGGCCGTCCAGCGTCTACGAGGAAGGGGCGCCGCTTCCTCCACGGCGGTTGTTCGAGCTCGACCTGCCGGTCCTCGGCATCTGCTACGGGATGCAGGCCATGGCCTACCTCCTGGGCGGCCACGTCGTCCCCGCCGATCGCCGGGAGTACGGCCGGGCGGACCTGAAGCTCCTGGGGAGCCAGGGGCTCCTCGACGGGGTCAGGCCCGAGCGCGGGACGTCCATCATCGTCTGGATGAGCCACGGGGACACGGTGATGCGTCCGCCCAGGGGATTCGTCTCCCTGGCCTCGACCGAGAACTGCCCGGTCGCGGCCATGGCGGACCCGCGGCGGCGCCTGTACGCTGTCCAGTTCCACCCGGAGGTGGTCCACACGCGGCAGGGGCGGACGATCCTCCAGAACTTTCTCGCGTTCTGCGAGGCCAACCCGACCTGGTCGATGGCGTCGTTCGTCGATGCGGTCATCCCCGAGATCAGGAGGAAGGTGGGCGACGAACAGGTCCTCTGCGCTCTGTCGGGCGGCGTGGACTCGTCCGTCGTCGCGGTGCTCGTCCACAAGGCCATCGGCGACCGGCTCACCTGCATCTTCGTTGACAACGGGCTCCTGCGGAAGGGCGAGGCCGCAAGCGTGCTGCACACCTTCCAGGACCACTTCAAGATGAACCTCGTCCACGTGGACGCCTCCAAGCGCTTTCTCGACCAGCTCAACGGGGTCGTCGATCCAGAGCTCAAGCGGAAGCGGATCGGCGCCGAGTTCATCGCGGTGTTCGAGGAAGAGGCGCGGAAGCTGGGCGACATCCCCTGGCTCGCCCAGGGAACCCTCTACCCCGACGTGATCGAATCGGTGTCGGCGAAGGGGCCATCGGCCACGATCAAGACCCACCACAACGTGGGCGGGCTTCCCACGCGGATGAAGTTCAAGCTCCTGGAACCCCTCCGCGAGCTGTTCAAGGACGAGGTCCGGCAGGTGGGAGAGCTCCTGGGGTTGCCGCCCGAGATCGTGTGGCGCCAGCCGTTTCCGGGACCCGGGCTCGCGATCCGCGTGCTGGGCGACGTCACCGAGGAACGTCTGGGGCTGCTCAGGGAGGCCGATGCGATCGTCCAGGAGGAGGTGCGTCGGGCCGGCCTCGAACGGGAGCTCTGGCAGGCCTTCGCGGTCCTCCTCCCGGTGAAGACGGTGGGGGTGATGGGCGATTTCCGGACTTACGCGCAGGTTATCGCGCTGCGGGCCGTCATGAGCCAGGACGCGATGACGGCAGACTGGGCGCGGCTCCCGTACGATCTGCTGGGCAAGATCTCCAACCGCATCATCAACGAGGTGAAGGGGGTGAACCGCGTCGTCTTCGACGTCTCCTCCAAGCCCCCGAGCACGATCGAGTGGGAGTAGCAATGACACTTGACGGGCTGACCTGGATCGTCGTGGTGAACGGCCTCGTGCAACTCGCCGGCCTCATCACGCTCGTGATCCTAGCCGTCCGGGGGCTCAGGGCCGCGGGCGAGATCTCGCGGATGACTCGCGCGGTCGCGGGGCTGGTCATCCAGGAGGAGGAAAAGACTCGGGCCTTGCTCAAGGAATTGCTGTCGCGCGAACCTGGCCGTGCTTAGCTGGAACGCGTGATGCGCATCGTCTCCCTCTTGCCGAGCGCCAGCGAGATCGCGGCGGCCTTGGGGTTAACCGAGCAGCTGGCAGGGATCAGCCACGAGTGCGACTTCCCGCCCGACATCGTCGGGAAGCCGGTCTTGACTCGCCCGTGCCTCGAGCCCAAGTCCCTCGGAAGTCCGGAGATCGACACGCTCATCGCCCGGCGAGTGCGTGAGGGCCGGAGCATATACGAGCTGGATGTCGAAGGGCTCCGGGCGGCAGATCCGGACCTGATCCTGACCCAGGAGTTGTGCGATGTCTGCGCGGTGGGCTATCGTGACGTTAGCCTCGCGATCCAGCAGTTTCCGAAAAAGCCCGAGATCCTCGCATTGGACCCGCGATTTCTCGGCGATATGCTTCGGGATATCCAGCGTGTGGCGGTGGCGGCTGGCGTCGCAGAGCGGGCGAGGGCGCTCGTGTCCGGACTCCGCCACCGGATCGAAACGATCGCCGAGCGGGCCAAGGAAGCGGTGACGCTGCCCGGCGTGGCCTGTCTCGAATGGCTCGACCCGGTCTACACGGCGGGCCACTGGGTGCCCGAGTTGGTGGAACTCGCCGGGGGGCGGGATGTGCTGGCGGCTCGGGGCGAACCCTCGCGAAAGATTACCTGGGAGCTGGTGCTGGCGGCGCAGCCCGAGGTGCTGGTCCTGATGCCGTGCGGCTTCGACATTCCCCGGACGCTGAAGGAGCTCGACCTCGTCACCGGGCGTCCCGGCTGGGGCGATGTCCCGGCGGTGAAGGCTGGGCGCGCGTACGCGGTGAACGGTCACGCCTACTACAACCGATCCGGGCCGCGGCTCGTTGAAGGCCTGGAGTACCTGGCCCACCTGATCCATCCAGAGCTGTTTCCGGCGAAGCCACCCGAGGACGCCGTGGTCCCGATCGCCTGAGGCGCCTATGCGGGAGCACGCGGATTTCGTCCACCTCCATGTGCACTCCGAGTACAGCCTCCTCGACGGCGCCAGCCGCCTGGACGCGCTGGTCGCGCGGGCGCGGGAGCTCCGCTTCCCCGCGCTGGCCCTGACCGACCACGGTAACCTCTTCGGCGCCATCGATTTCTATCTGGCGTGCCAGAAGGCCGGGATCAAGCCCATCATCGGCGCCGAGCTCTACGTCGCCCCGGGCAGCCGGTTCGGGCGGGCCAACGTGGACGGTCAGTACGAAGGCGCTAACCACCTGACGGTCCTCGCCCGGAACCGTCAGGGCTATCAGAACCTGATCAAGCTTGTCTCGAAGGCATACCTCGAAGGCTTCTACTACAAGCCGCGCGTGGATCGGGAGCTCCTCGCCCAGCACGCCCACGGGCTCGTCGCCCTGTCCGGGTGCTTGAACTCGGAGGTCTCGCGCCTGCTCTCGCAGGGCGAGGAGCGGAAGGCTCGCGAAGTCGCCGGGTGGCACCAGGAGGTCTTCGGGAAGGACTACTACTTCATGGAGGTCCAGTCCCACGGCCTCCCCGAGCAGCCGAGGGTGACCGAGGGGACGCTGAGGATCGGCCGGGCGATCGGTGCTCCCGTCGTCGGGACCAACGACTCCCACTACCTCGAAGCTGGCCACGCGCGGGCCCACGAGGTGCTCCTCTGCATTCAGACCGGAACGACCGTCCGGGATCCGAACCGGTGGCGCTTCTCCTCCGAGCACTTCTACCTGAAGGCCGCCGAAGAGATGCGCCAGGTGTTCACGGAAGTGCCGGAGGCCTACCGGAACAGCCTGGCTGTCGCCGAGCGCTGCAACCTCGAGCTGGCCTTCGACCAGTTCCACCTACCCCGCTATCAGGTTCCGGCGGGGCACTCGGCCGAGAGCTACCTGGAGCAGCTGGCCTGGGAGGGGCTCCGCCGCCGGTACGGGGCCTCACCACCGGACGCGGTCGCGGATCGGCTGAAGCACGAGCTCGCGGTCATCGAGAAGATGGGCTTCGCCGGCTACTTCCTGGTCGTGTGGGACTTCATCCGCTTCGCGAAGTCCCGGGGCATCGCGGTCGGGCCGGGACGCGGCTCCTCGGCCGGCTCGGTCACGGCGTACTCCCTCGGGATCACCAGCATCGATCCGACGCGTTACGGTCTCCTCTTCGAGCGCTTCCTGAACCCCGAGCGCGTCTCGATGCCCGATATGGACATCGACTTTTCCGACGACCGCCGGGACGAGGTGATCGAGTACGTCGCCACCCGATACGGCAGGGAGAACGTGGCCCAGATCATCACCTTCGGGACGCTCGGGGCCAAAGCCGTGATCCGTGACGTCGGCCGCGCGCTCGGGATAGCCTACAACGAGGTCGACCGGATCGCCAAGCTGGTGCCCAACCAGCTCAATATCACCCTGGAGGAGGCGCTCTCCAAGTCGCCGGCCCTGGCGGAGCTGGTGCGGAGCCAACCCGAGGTAGCCGAGCTCTGGGAGGTCGCCAGGGCGCTCGAGGGGTGTACCCGCCACGCCTCGACCCACGCGGCGGGCGTGGTGATCTCGGACGAGCCCCTGGTCGAGCACATCCCGCTCTACAAGGATCCCAAGAAGAACGAGATCGTGACCGGCTACGCCATGGAGGCGATCGAGAGGATCGGCCTCCTGAAGATGGACTTCCTCGGGCTGCGGACCCTCACCGTGATCGCGAACACCGCGAAGCTGGTCGCCGCCACCCGGGGGCTCTCCTTCGACCCGGATGCGATTCCTTTGGACGACACGAAGACCTACCAGCTGCTCTCCGAGGCCAAGACCTTCGGCGTGTTCCAGCTCGAGTCCCCGGGGATGCGCGACATCCTGCGGGGCCTCAAGCCCGAGCGCCTGGAAGACCTGATCGCCATCGTCTCTCTCTACCGGCCGGGCCCCATGGAGCTGATCCCGGAGTTCATCAACCGGCGGCACGGGCGCTCGAAGATCGCCTACGAGCACCCGCTGATGGAGAAGTACCTGCGCGAGACGTACGGGATCATGCTCTACCAGGAGCAGGTGATGCAGATCGCTTCGGAGATGGCCGGCTTCACGATGGGCGAGGCCGACACGCTCCGCCGCGCCATGGGGAAGAAGGACCGAGAGCTCATGGTCCAACAGCGGCGTAAGTTTGTTGAGGGATGCAAGGCGCATGGCGTCCTGGAGAAGAAGGCCGAGAAGATCTGGGACATGATGGAAAAGTTCGCCGGCTACGGCTTCAACAAGTGCGTCACCGCCGACGTCCTGATCGAGATGGCCGACGGCACGCTGAAGCCGATCACCGAGGTCCGAGCAGGAGACGTTGTCCTGACAAAGGACGGGCCGTTCCGTGCGTCCGGCGTCAGGCCGAGCGGAACCAGACGGGTCGGCCGCCTCAGGCTTGCCAACGGCATGACGCTGCGCTGCACCGCCGATCATCCGCTCTTCACCCAGCGCGGATGGGTGAGCACGGAGGACCTCACCGCGCGCGATTTCGTGGCGGTGGTGCGCGAGCTCCCCTGTGGGAGCCAGCGGGTCCCGTCACACCTCCCGGCCCTGCTCGGCTACGCCCTTGCGGAGGGGAGCCTGGGCTACGAAGGCCATTTCTACCTCTACTCCAAGGACCCGGACGAGATCGGGGACATGGAGGCGATCCTCTCCGCCTTCCCGAATACCTCCCCCCGGGTCGAGGCTCGTGCCGACCGGAGCACCCGATCGGTCCGTCCCGTGCGAATTAATCCAAAGCGTCCGTCCGGAGCCGTGGAGTTCCTCTTCCATGAGTGCGGATTGCAGGGCAAGAGGGCGCTGACGAAGCGGGTCCCGCCGCTGGTAGACCGGTGGAGTCAGGACGTCATCGCGGTGCTTGTCGGGAAGCTGTTCCAGGGCGATGGGTGCATCCACCCCGGCACGCGATCCATCTTTTACGCCACATCATCCGAAGGGCTCGCACAGGATGTCCGCCGCCTCCTCCTCAAGCTCGGTCTGTCGTCGACGATTCACCGGAAGGTGTTCTCCTACCGTGGCGGGCGGCGGGTCGGGTACACGGTCAACCTGCTCGGGGGCCGATCCGCGTACCGGCGGTTCCAAACACTCGTGGGTCCGAGCCTGGTTGGGAAAAAGCGGACGGCGCTCGCCAAGCTCGTGGACTCCTACGCAGGTATGCGGAGGCTGCTCGCGCGCGGGAGCGTGGACATTATCCCGGCCGAACTCTACCGGCCACAGCTCCGAGAAGCGATCCTGAAACGGTATCCAAGCCTCAAGGCAGGCTGTCGGGACCTCGGGCTCGCATACGGATTGCTCTTTGCCGACCGGAGGAAACTGGGGATTCGTCGGGACACGCTCGAGTACCTAGCCGAGCGGCTCGAGTCGCCCCAGCTCGACGCGCTGTCACGATCCTCCGTCGGCTGGTCCAGACCCAAAGCGTTCACCCTGGAAGGCTCCGAGCCGACCTATGACTTCGAGGTGCCGGGGGCAAAGAGCTTCATTGCCAATGGTGTTGTCGTCCACAACTCGCACGGTGCGGCGTACGCGATGGTTGCGTACCAGACCGCCTATCTCAAGGCGAACTACCCGGTCGAGTTCATGGCAGCCCTGCTTACCTCCGAGACGGGCGACACGGACAAGATCGTCACGTACATCGACGAGTGCCGGGCGATGGGAATTCAGGTGCTGCCGCCCGACGTGAACTCCTCGGGCATCCAGTTCAGCGTGGTCAGGACGGCGATCCGGTTCGGCCTGGCCGCCATCAAGAACGTGGGCGAAGCCGCGATCGCCTCGATCCTGAAGACGCGCGAGGAGCGCGGCCCGTTCGCGTCGCTGGCGGACTTCTGCAGCCGGGTCGACCTGCGCCTCGTGAACCGGCGCGTGATCGAGAGCCTGATCAAGGCTGGCACCTTCGACTCGCTCGGCATGCCCCGCGCCGAGCTGCTCGCCTCCCTGGACGAGGCCATCGAGGCCGGGCAGCGCCACCAGCGCGACCGTCAGCAGGGGCAGACCTCGCTGTTTGATCTGATGCGCGACGGGGAGCGCGGTCCGGCACCCTCAGCCCCGTCGCTGCGCCCGCCACCTCCGGAATCGGAAACCCCAGACTCGGTCCCCGAGTGGGAGAGCGACCAGCTCTTGGCCTACGAGAAGGAGGTGCTCGGATTCTACCTCTCCGGTCACCCGCTGACCCGATTCAAGGTTCTGGCCGAACGCGTCGGTGTCACCTCGATCGGTGAGCTGGAAGGGCGCAGTCCCGGCTCGCGGATCGTGCTCTTCGGCCACGTCACCGCGCTCAAGGAGATCCCGACCAAGAGCGGCGAGCGGATGGCCTTCGCGACGCTGGAGGATCTGGAGGGAAGCGTCGAGCTGACGGTGTTCCCGGGTCCGTTCCGCACCGCGGCGCCGCTCCTCCGCTCGCGGGAGCCGATTCTGGTCAGGGGACGGGTGGACGAGACCGAGCGGGGACGGGTCGTGCTGGCGGAAGACATCCGCCCCCTCGTGGAGGAGCGCGTGCCGGCGGTGAGCCCGCCGGATCCGTTCGATCCCGGCCCGTTGCCTCGCGCGTGCCGGATCCGCGTTCGCGTCCGGGGGGATGCCGACACGCTCCTGGAGCAGATCAGGGCCTGTTGCGCCGAGCATCGCGGGAGCGTGCCGCTGTTTCTGCACCTGCTCCTTCCCGAGCAGGAGGTAGTGATCCTGGCCCGGGAGCTATCTGTGGACCCCGTCCCGGAGCTAACGACGAAGGTGGAAGCCCTGCTGGGGCCGGGGAGTCTCCTCGTCGAGCATGCGCGCGGACGTTGACTTCGAGAAGCCGATTCTGGACCTGGAGACCCGGATCGCGGAGCTCCGGGCCGGCCAGGACCCGCTTGCGGCGCGCGACGAGATCCTGCGCCTCGAGGAGCGCCTCGCCCGACTCCAGCACAAGATCTACGCGAACCTCACCGCGTGGCAACGGACACAGCTCGCCCGCCACCCCAAGCGTCCCCGTACCCTGGACTTCTTCAAGCTGATCCTGGACGACTTCGTCGAGCTCCACGGCGACCGGCTGTACGGCGACGACAAGGCCATCGTTGGGGGGCTCGCGCGGTTCGAAGGCGAGTCGCTGGTCGTCCTCGGGCACCAGAAGGGGCGGGATACGCGTGAGAACCTCGCGCGGAACTTCGGGATGCCGCATCCCGAGGGGTACCGGAAGGCGCTGCGGCTGATGAAGCTCGCCGAAAAGTTCGCGAAGCCGGTCTTCACGTTCGTCGACACGCCGGGCGCGTTTCCCGGGGTCGGCGCCGAAGAGCGCGGCCAGGCCCAGGCGATCGCGCGGAACCTTGCGGAAATGGCCGCGCTCCGGACCCCGATCGTCTGCGTGGTGACGGGTGAGGGGGGGAGCGGGGGCGCGCTTGCCGTCGCGCTCGGCGACCGCGTGCTGATGCTCGAGTACGCGATCTACTCGGTGATCTCGCCGGAAGGGTGTGCGGCGATCCTGTGGGGGGATGCCTCCCGGGCTCCGGAAGCCGCGGAGCTCCTCCGGCTCAGCGCTCCGGACCTGCTGCGGCTCGGGGTCATCGACGGGATCGTGCCGGAGCCCGTCGGTGGCGCGCACCGGAACTGGGAAGCGACTGCCGCCGCCGTGAAGCAGGCCCTCAAAGATCAGCTCTGGGGGCTTCGCTCAAAGCCGCCCGAGGAGCTGGTCCGGCAGCGGCAGGAGAAGTTCAGGCGGATGGGAGTCGTCGAGGAAGCGGTGTAGAAGGCCCGGCCACGCCGGGACGGAGCGGGCTACGGCAATCGGAGGGGGCCTCGACGGCCCCCTCCGAGGCCTCCCCCAGGAATCGGTTGCGCGGGCGAAGCCCGCGCTCGAAGGGTATTACTCCGACACGCTCCTACGCCGCGGGGTGGCGCCCCTCGATGAGCCTCAGGGCCGTGTCCTCGTCGGTGATCAGGACATTCATGAAGTGGCCCCGGAGTGCTCCCTGGATCGCGGCGAGCTTCGGCCGCCCGCCCGCGACGGCGATGACATACCTGCCGAAGACCCGGGACATCTCGCGGAGCCGTTCCGCCGACACCGCCAGCACGCGCCGGGTCAGACCCCTCAGCTCCCGGCGGTCGAACACGTCGCCCCGGCTGTCGAAGGGCTGGTAGTTGATCTCCCCCACGACGCCCAGCGCCCGAAGCTTCTTGACGCTGACCCCGTAGGACTCGGCCAGCGAGCAGAACCCCGGCGTGTCCTCGCCGATCATCCCGATCCCGACCAGGGCGATCTGGACGTCCTGCGCCTGCGCGTAGATCCGCCGGATCTCCGCGTTCTTGAGCAACCGCCGGCGCTCGGCCTCGATCTCGCGGAGAGGCCCGACCAGCTGAACGGGGAGCGCGTACGCGCTCACGTGCGGACGGTACTTCGCGGCCATCATCCCCACCAGGGTGTTCGGGAAGAGGTCCACGAGCTTCAGCGTGCACTCGCCCGAAAGCGGGTAGAGCCGCAGGTCGCGGAACTTCCGCTCGCGCAGGTGGCGGATCGTGTGGTAGAGCGTGAAACCGCACGAGAGCCCCACCGAGATGCCGTTGGCCGCCACCTTCTCGAAGTACCGGGCCGCCGCTGCCCCGAGCTCCTCCTTGACATCGTGCTCACCGCCCGTCGGGACGACGACGGCGTCGCGGACCCCGAAGCGCTGGACCAGGGCCGCCTCGAGCCGGGGGTTCTGCGGCAAGTCCAGCTCGACCCGGATCAGCCCCTCCGTGAAGGCCCGCTTCAGGAGCCGTGACACCTTCGAGGAGGACAGTCCGAGCGCGCTCGCGATCTCCTTTTGGTGCTTTTGCTGGCGATAGTACAGCTCCAGGCATTGCACCATCTCCCGCAGTTCCTGCCGGCTCGCCAGCTCTCCCGCCATTGAAATTACTTTCAGATCGTAGGATTTTTTGCTTGACACGAATAATTCTACCGCCCTAAGCTGGTAATTGCCAACACATTTTGCCGAGGAGGCCACGCATGCCGAACCAGAAGAGGTACGGGCCCGGGAACGGCAAGGGGCGGGTTCCGCTGGCAGCCTACCACCAGTCCAAGGACAACCTGGAAGGGCTCCCGCAGACCACGGCCGACAAGATCCCCCTGACGAACACGCCCAACATTTTCTCGTACAAGTCGTACGTGTTCGCCAGGAAGCCGGAGCTGATCCAGCGGTTCGTCAAGGCGACGAAGTGCGACGTGGGTGGTGTGGGCGGGCACGTCGTGGCCGCGGACGAAGTCAAGTCGGTGGTCACCCGGTTTGTCCTGGAAAACAACGCGTTCCAGGGCGAACCGATCTTCAGCTCGCTGATGGTGACGCACACGGGAGACGACGTAGGCATCACCGGGATCATGTCGGAGAACGTGCCGATGTCCGTGATCGACGAGCTGCTGTGGGATGCCCTGACCGAAGGCGCCGACAAGGCGCGGGAGCTCGGGCTGTACGGCCCCGGGCAGGACCTGATCGCCGACGCCTTCACCGGGAACCTCCGCGGGGCCGGCCCCGCAACGGTCGCGCTCCCCTTGCCCCTCCGGCCTGAGAACCCATCCCAGACGGTGCTGGTCTCCTTTGCCGACAAGACCGAGCCGATGGCGTTCAACTACTACGCCACCGGCGCCTACCTGCTGCCCCGCTTCAACTCCGGGCTCGTGATCGCCTCCTCGAGCATGAAACGCGGCTACGTCATGGAAATCGTGGACCTCGACACGAAAGCGCAGGCGATCGAGGCGGGCGCGCACCCGCGCGACCAGAAGGCCCTCGACGGCAAGATGGAGGAGCTGGCCAAGGGCCTCCAGGAGCGTGTCATCACGCTGCGCTCGCCCGAGGATCTCTTCGACATCGAGGGGCTCTGCCGGTCCTCCCGGTTCGTCGTCGCCCGGATCTGGAGTCGAGACGAGAAGGGCGGGCAAGCCCAGCTCGGCTACATCTGCTCCGCGGAGCGCCTGCACAACATCAAGACCAAGAAGGGCTTCACCTACGGCGGCAAGGACGACCCGGTGCTCCTGGCCTTTGCCCAGGGGGACTGGCCGGCGCCGGGTGAGATCACGTCGCCCTGGGCCGCGTGTCCCATGGTGGCCGGCGACTGTCGGGGCAGCCACAACCTGCACGTGCTTCCGGTGCCGATCAACTGGCAGACGTCTTACTGGTCCGGGCCCATTCTCTCGGCCGTCACGCTGTCGGTGAACATTCACACCGGGCGCATCGGCGCCGTGTCCGATCAGTTCGCGCTGGGTACACCCTGGGACTACGTCCGGCAGCGCGCGTCGGAGCTAGCCGTCCAGTTCAGGACCGCCCACGGCATCAAGCAGCCGGCGACGCTCCACGAGGACGAGCTCGAGTACCAGGAAGGCTGGAAGGAACGTCGGGCCCGCCTCGAGAAGCGGTTCGAGGTCAAGCCCCCGCTGGTCTGGAACGGTCGCGGCACGCGCGCGAAGGCGCTGGCCAAGTAGTCCACCGTCCGCCCGCACGGCCCCGCCGACCGCTCGGCACGCTTGGGCGTACGTCGAGCGGCGGGAACACGGGCGTCAGCGTGGGCGAGTTACCCCCCGAGGGCCGCGCCAGGCCGCCGGTTTGTTGACAACCCCACCTCGCGATGGTAAGGTAACTTCTACAATTACAGGCGGTTTCGATTTTTCCTCATGGCCAAGCTCCACCTCATCACCTACGGCTGCCAGATGAACGAGTACGACTCGGAGCGTGTGGCCGGCCTCCTGAAAGCCGTGCGCGACTACGATTTGACCGACCACGAGGAGGAGGCTGATCTCATCCTGTTGAACACCTGCGCCATCCGTGAGAAGGCCGAAGAGAAGGTCTTTTCCAAGCTCGGCCAGCTCAAGCCGCTCAAGCTGAAGAACCCGGACCTGATCATCGGCGTCATGGGCTGCATGGCCCAGCTTCGCCAGACGGCGATCATGGAGCGTGCGCCCGTCGTTGACCTGGTCTTCGGGTCCCCGGCGATTTCCCGCGTCGGCGAGCTCGTCGAGCGGGTCAAGCGCGAACGCCGCCCGGTGCTGGAAACCGGAGAGGCACCGCTCGTCAAGATCACGGCCAGGTCCCAGCCGACCGACCGCCTGAAGGCGTTCGTCACCGTCATGGAGGGGTGCGACAAGTTCTGCACGTTCTGCGTCGTGCCGTACACGCGCGGGCGCGAGCGGAGCCACCCGGCGGAGTCCATCCTCGCCGAGATCCGCGGCCTCGCCGACCAGGGCTATCGCGAGGTGACGCTCCTGGGGCAGAACGTGAACGCTTACGGCAAAGACCTCCTGCCGGCGACGGACCTGGCCGCGCTCCTCGAGCAGGTGAACGAGGTTCCCGGTATCGAGCGGATCCGCTTCGTGACCTCCAACCCGGTCAATCTCACGTCGCGGCTGATCCGCGCCATGGCGGACGTCCCAAAGGTGTGCGAGTACCTGCACCTGCCGCTCCAGTCCGGGTCAGACCGGATCCTCCAGCGGATGAACCGTGGGTACACGCGGGCCCGGTACCTCGAGCTGATCGCCGAGCTGAAGGAGACGGTTCCGGGGATCGCCCTCTCGACGGACCTCATCGTCGGTTTCCCGGGTGAGGAGGAGGAAGACTTGGCGGCTACGGTCGAAATGGTGGAGACCGTGGGGTACGACAGCCTCTTCGCGTTCCGCTACTCGCCGCGCCCCCGGACGCCGGCGGCGGGGTTTACGGACCAGGTGCCGGATGCGGTCAAGGCCGAACGGCTGACGCGCCTCCTCCAGGTCGCCAATCGTGTCGCCATCGAACGGAACCTGGCGCTGGAGGGCAGAACGCTGGAGGTCCTCGTGGACGGGGTTTCGAAGAAGAACCCCCGAGAGCTCTCCGGGCGGACGCGCTGCAATCGGGTGGTGAACTTCGACGGTCAGGGCCGCAACCGGTACGGTGAGCTGGTGCGGGTCACGATCACGCAGGCCATGCCCCACAGTCTCCGGGGTGAGTTGGTGTGAGGGGGAGGACCGGTTATGTTTGTTGAGATGAAAGTCCGCGGGCTCGCCCTCGACCCGCTGTCGAACATGCCCATCATCATCCTGCGGGACGAGGAGGAAAAGCGGTCACTCCCCATCTGGGTGGGGATCTTCGAAGCCAACGCCATCGCCCTGGAGCTCGAGAAGATCACGACGCCTCGCCCGATGACCCACGACCTGATCAAGAGCATCCTGGAGGCGCTGGAGGTCCGGGTGCTGAAGGTCGTGGTCAACGATCTCCGGGACAACACCTTCTTCGCCGCGATCCACCTCCAGCTCGGGAAATCCGAGCTCACCGTGGACTCGCGCCCGTCCGACGCCATCGCCCTGGCCCTGCGGGTCGGGGCCCCCATCTACGTCGAGGAGGAAGTCGTGCGGAAAGCCAAGAGCGTCGAGGTGGTGAAGGAGGCGGAGGCAGTCAATCCCGACGACCGCGAGAAGCTGAAGGAGTGGCTGGAGAACCTGAAGCCGGAAGACTTCGGCAAGTTCAACAAGATGTAGGACGTCGGTGCGGATCGGGATCTTCACGAACAATTACCTCCCCATGCGGGGAGGGGTGACGAGCTCGGTCCAGACTCTGGCGGACGGTCTCACGGCGCTCGGCCACCACGTCTGGGTCTTCGCCCCCCAGTTCGCCGGCGCCTCCGGCGATCCCGCTGGGGTTCTCCGCTTCCCGTCGTTTCCGGCTCCCACCTATCCCGACTTCTCGCTGCCCGTGCCGTGGTCGCACCGGCTCTGCCGACAGATCGAGGCGCTACAGCTCGACATCTTTCACGCGCAGCACCCCTTCCTGCTGGGGGGCACGGCGCGCCGCCTGGCGCGCCGCGCGGGCAGGCCCCTGGTGTTCACGTACCACACCCACTACGAGAAGTACGCCCACTACGTCCCGCTCCGACGCAGCCTGGTCGAGTGTGCGGCGATGCGGTGCAGCACGCGCTTCGCCGGGCGATCGGACCTCGTGCTCGCGCCGTCGCGGGCGGTCCGTGACGCCCTCCGCGAACGTGGCGTGACGGTCCCCATCCAGGTCGTGCCGACGGGTGTGCCCCTCCGGTTGTTCGTGCCCGGCGATCGCTCCCGGGCGCGTGCGGCGCGCGGCCTCCTGCCTGACGATCCGGTCCTCCTGTACGTGGGCCGTCTCGACCGGGAGAAGAGCGTGGAGCTGCTCCTGGACGCCTTCGAGATCGTGGCAGAAGTGCTGCCGCGCGCGCGCCTGCTCCTCGTGGGGCAGGGGAGCCACGCGGGGGAGCTGCGCGCGCGGACCGAGGCCACGACCGTACGGGACCGCGTGAGCTTCGTCGGCGTGAAGCCGAGGGAGAGCCTCCCCGACTACTACCGGGCGGCCGACCTCTTCTGGTTCGCCTCGCGGACCGAGACCCAGGGACTCGTACTTGCCGAGGCGGCCGCCTGCGGGCTGCCGGCCGTCGCGGTGGCGGCACCGGGGATGCAGGAGGTCGTCGCGGACGGCGAGACCGGGCTTCTGATCAAGGCTGATCCCGCAGCGCTGGCCGAAGCCGCGATCGGGCTCCTCCTCGACCCGGCCCGGCGAGAGGCGATGGGGGCGCGGGCGCGCGACCTGGCGCACCGGCAGTTCGACGCCGACGCACAGGCGCTCCGGGTGTCGAGGCTGTACGCGCGGCTCCTGGAGGGACCCCGGTCGTGACCCCGGTTGCCGCCAAGTCCCGCGGCATCTCCGTGAGCTTTCAACCGGGGTGGGGCCCGCCGGACGGGAAAGGCCTCCTGGGCGATGACGCACGCGTGCGGCTGCTCCGGCGCGTCCTGGTCTCGTATCCGGAGGTCCGACACATCCGGCCCCACCAGATCAGCCTGGACCTGGCGGTGGATCCGCGGCTGCTGGAGACGGTGGCCCGGTTCCTCGAGCGGCAGCAGTGGTTGGTGAAGGCGGTCGAGATCCGCTGAGATGAACCGGCGCCAAGAGTCCCTCGTGAGGACGAACCGCGAGATCGCCCGCGAAAAGGCCGAGGCCCTGGGTCGGGCGGGCGAGCGAATCGAGCGCCTGCTCAGAGAGCTGGATGCGCTGGCCGCCGAGCTCCAGCGCCTGGAAGCCTCGGGATCCCGGGACCGCGTGGCGGACGCCGAGCGGCGGTACGAGGCGCTCAGGGTCCAGGCCCTGACGGCGCGGCGCTACCTCATGATCCAGCGCGAGGCGGTGGGGGTACGCTCCCACGCCGTCGTGAGCGAGCTTTTCGTCGTCCCGCCGCCGCGCTCGCGCGCGGGGGCCGAACCGCGATGGGCCGAACGGCAGAGGAGTACGGGATGAGCGACACAGCGCGTGAAGAACGCATGCTCGTCAGGATCCGGGCAGGGGAGCGGATCGAATCGGTCAGCGAGATGACGGACGAGTACCGCGAGAACCTGATCCACCTGATGACGATGCAGGCAGACTCGGAGCTGGCGGGGGCCTACGGGTATGTGCCGTGGATCACCAAGGCGCCGACCGTGGAGGAGAAGCACGTGGTGGCCCAGATCGTGAAGGACGAGGTCCGCCACGCCACGGTGATGTACGGGCTCCTGGCCGACCTGGACTTCGACGTCGCGTCGCACGTCGGCGCCCACGACGAGGTCTTCACCATGCGGATCGCCGCGGACGCCGACATCGGCACGGCCCGGATCACCTCGGACAAGCGGGTCAACAT
>JACQWB010000307.1 GCA_016209385.1 Candidatus Rokuibacteriota bacterium | reverse complement strand
TGGCCACACTCAACATCGAACGCGCGAAGTTTCATGGCGACTGGAACTACACGCTCCATTCACGAAGCCGTAGGACATAATAGGTCAGTTATTTATTAACACTTCCTTAGGGGGTCGGGCCGAGCCCCAATCGCGCTCCGCGCCGTCGGCTCACTTGCCGTCCTCGACTCCACCCACGAACGGCCGGAGGAGCTGGGTCAGCTCCAGCGGGAAGATGATCTTGGTCGCCGGGCTCGCCCCCAGGGCCTTCAGCGCGTCCAGGTACTGCAGCCCCATCGTCTTGGCGTCTACCCCCCGCGCCACGGCGTAGATCTTCTCCAGCGCCAGCGAGAAGCCCTCGGCCCGCAGGATCGCCGCCTGCCGGTCCCCCTCCGCCCGCAGGATCGCCGCCTGCTTCTCCCCCTCGGCCACCTTCACCGCCGCCTCCCGCTGGCCGTCGGCCTCCGTCACCACCGCGCGGCGCGTCCGCTCCGCCGCCATCTGCTTGTTCATCGCGTCCTGCACCTCGCGCGGCGGCGTGATCTCCCGAATCTCCACCGTGGTCACCTTGACCCCCCACCGCTCCGTCACCTCGTCCAGCTTCGTCCGCAGCACCTGGTTGATCTGCTCGCGCTTCGCCAGCACGTCGTCCAGCGGGATGTCGCCCACGATGGCCCGCAGCGTGGTCGTGGCCACCCCCTGGGAGGCCCCCACGAAGTCCTGGACCTTCAGCACACTCAACACCGGGTCCACCACCCGCGAGTAGATCAGGAAATCAATCGAGATCGGCGCGTTGTCCTTCGTGATGCACGTCTGATGGGCAATCTCCAGGAACTGCTCGCGCAGATCCACCCGCACCGCCCGGTCGATGATCGGGATCAGGATCACCAGGCCTGGCCCCTTCTGCCCGATGCTCCGCCCCAGCCGAAACACCACCAGGCGCTGATACTCGGCGACGATCCGGATCGCGACCCAGAGGAACCACACCAGGACGACGAGCCCGAGGCCGATCGCAAAGGCGAATTCCGTCATGGCCACACCTGCACGTAGGCCGAGCGGACGCGGTCGGAGACGGTGCCGAAGTGGGCGTCGTACTCCTTCTTCAGCGTGACGAGGTGCCCCGAGTCCAGGAACCGCTGGAAGGTCTCCTCGCTCTCGAACTCGTACACGGCCATGTACTGGTAGCGGTCCTCGCCCAGGATGGCCTTGTAGCGGCGGGCGCTGACGGCCCCCTTGAACTGGAGGAGCTGGGGCGCGTGCTCCGTGTTGTACCAGTGGTTGAAGGCGGCCTCCTGGTCGCGGGTGATCGAGGCCCTGACGACGAACAGGACTGTGGCCATGGCTGATCCTCCTTTCACTGCTCTTTCCGGCGAATGCCGAGCTCACGCCTCCAGGTCTCTACATCGAGGGCCTGCCCGGTGAGGCCGTTCGACGCATCCGACGCCAGGTAAACGAAGAGGTCGACCACGCTCTCGGGCTGGGCGCCGCCGTAGTTCGTCATCTTCGTCGCCACGTAGCCCGGGCTCACCGAGTTGACCCGGACCCGGGAGGGCTTGAGCTCCAGCGCCAGGTAGCGCGTGAGGCCTTCGAGCCCCCACTTGGAGACTCCATAGGCTCCCCACCCGTTCAACGTGTCGCGTCCCAGCCAGGACGACACGTTGATGATGCTCCCCCGCCTCTGCCTCACCATGTGGGGAGCGACCGCCCGGGCCACGAGGTAGGCGCCCCGGAGATTGACCGCCAGCACCCGGTCCCACTCCTCGACCGGACACTCCAGCAACCCGACCTGTGCGTGCGCAACGCCGGCATTGTTTACCAGGACATCGAGGCGACCGAACGTCTTCAGGGCCGCGTCGACGAAGGCGACAGCCTCGTCGAGCTGGCTCACGTCGGTCGGGAGTGCCAGCACCTTCGCTCCGAGACGGTCCCCCTCGGCAGCCGTCGAGCGAAGCTCTTCCCCCGTGCGCGAGCAGAGGGCCAACGCGGCTCCCTCCCGCGCGTAGGCCACGGCCACGGCGCGGCCGATACCGCGCCCTGCCCCCGTGATTACGGCGACCTTTCCCGCCAGCACGCCGGCCATCGCCCGCACTCTACAATCAGCGCTTCCCCCCGGCAAGCCTGCGGCTCTCGGGGAGCGCCCGGAGCCAGAGCATGGAGCAGATCCCGAGGAACCCGCCGATGCCGAGGACGGCGAAGGCCCACCCCCAGATCCCGCCTCCCGGGTTGGCGCGGCCTCCCGTCAGGTCGAGCACGGCCCCGAAGACCAGGGGGGCTACCGCCCCGGCCCCGAACCCCAGGAGCGACCGGACCGCCAGGACGGAGCCCAGGTGGGCCGCGTCGACGACCTCGCTGATCCCGGTCGAGTAGACCGGCGAGTCGCCGATTGCCGAGAAGCCGTAGACGAGCCCGACGGCCACCACGAGCGTCAGTGGCGCGGTCAGGAGCCACCCGAAGGTGAACGAGCAGGTCGTGCTCACGACCATCATCCCGATGATGACCGCGGTGCGCCCCCAGCGGTCAGAGAGCCAGCCGCCGATGCTGCTGGCGACGATCCCCATGACATGGAAGAGCGCGGTCAGGTTGGCCCCGATGCCTGCCGACCGGGCGACCTCGAGGCCCTGGGTGCGGAGCACCGCCGTGAGGAACGCCGGCGTCCACGCCCACATCCCGAGGAGCTCCCAGGAGTGGAACGTGTAACCCGCGATCATCAGCTGGGCTGCGCGATTCCGGAGCAGCTCGTCGCCGAAACTCCAGCGGGCCGGCGCCGCGGCGAGCCGGGTGACAGTGCCGCGCAGGATCGGGATGGCCAGGACCATGCAGGCGACCGGTCCGAGGGCCAGCGTCGCCAGGGCGAGCCGCCACCCCGCGACCACGAGGCCGGCCACAACGAGGGCAAGAGCGTAGCCGACGGACGACGAGGCCAGGAACCAGCCGATCGCCCACCCGCGCCGCGCGGCGGGGAAGCGCTCGGCGAGCAGGATGAGCCCGGGGGTATAGGTCCCGGCCAGGGAGATGGCCAGGACGGTGAAGAGGATAAGGGCCGAGAGGTAGCCCTGGGCCAGCACCGGCAGAAGCAGCGAGACACCGGCGGCGGCGAAGCTCGACCACACGAAGACGCTCCGGGCTCCCACTCGATCCGCCAGGGCCGAGAGCACCGTCAGCGAGACGGCGACGCCGAGCTGGAAGGCCGAGGAGATTGAGCCGGCGGCCGTCGCTGACAAGGACCACTCCCGCTGGAGGATGGGGAGGACGGCCGGGTACGCCATGTACATCATCGAGGCTCCCACGCGGGCGGTGCAGAGGCCCGCGAGCCAGAACGTGTCGGCGCGACGCGATGGGACGGACACAGGTGGCTCCCCGCAAGCCCGCTCATTCTGCCATAACCCGTGCCGCCGCCGCCGACTTTCCCGTTGACAGTTTGGGAGGAGTGTGGGAAAAGAGGTAACGCTTCTGGTCGACAACTGCTTTTGCCAGCAACTGACAAGGACGGACCCGCCCATGCCCACGCATCCCGGCTCAGGAGGTCCCGCGGCTCGGCTCAGCTTCGCGCCGGTCGAAGGCGCTGCGGAGCTTTTCACGCCGGCCTTCGAGGACTATCTGGTTCGCCTGCACGCTCACTTCACCCCGCGCGTCCGCGCGCTCCGGGCTGCGCGCGGCGAAGTCATGAAGCGGGCCCTGGAAAGGCGAGCGCTGCCCACTCCCCTTCCCCCGAGCGCCGCCAGCACCGGCGACTGGCAGGTCCCTCCCGTGCCCGAAGACCTGTGGAAGCCCGGGATCGAGATCTCGGGGCCGTGCTCGATCACGAGCATGTTCATCAACGCTCTGAATCCCGGGCCCGAAGGCGAGCGCGCCGAGGGGGACCTGGACGACGACGAGGATTCCGCCGGGCACCGCCTGATCGACACGGTCCGGGCCGCCCACAACCGGCTGGCCGCGGTCAACCGTGAACTGACGTACGTCGATGCCGAGAAGGGCAAGGAGTACCGGATCGCCGAGGGTGAGCTGCCCTTCTTCATGCATCGGGAGCGCGGCCTCCACCTGGACGAGCCCGACGTCACCGTGGACAGGACACCGATTCCGGCGGCGATCCTCGGCACCGCCCTCACCCTCTTCTACGCGGGCCGGGCCCAGGCCGAACGGGGCCAGGGGATCTACTTCTACCTGCCGAAGGTGGAGACGGCCGAGGAGGTCGCCTGGTACCGGGACTTCTTCGACGCGAGCCGCGACGCGTTGCCGTTCCTCCGGAACGTGGTCATCCGCGCCGTCCCGCTGATCGAGTCGCTCCCCGGCGTCTACCAGATGGAGGAGATGCTCCACGCCCTCGGGCCCTATGCGGGAGGGCTCAACGCGGCGCGCTGGGATCTCAAGGCCAGCATCTTCGAGTTCGTGATGACAGACCCCGCGCAAGTGTGGCCGGACCGGTTCGGGGTCGATATCAAGACCACGCCGTTCCTGGCCAACATCTTCAGGCGCCTGGTGGCGATCTGCCTGAAGCGCGGTGCCGTCCCCATCGGTGGCATGGCCACCGCGCTCCCGAGCTCCGACGCGGAGGTCAACCGCGTCGCCGCCGAGGCCATCCGCGCCGACAAGGAGTGGGAGGCCCGGCAGGGGTTCATCAGGGCGTGGGTCGCCCACATCTTCCACATGAAGACGGCGGCCGATCCGTTCAAGGAACTCCGCGCCTCCGGCTGGAAGCCCACGCCTGAGATGGTGAACCCGGACAACTACCCGATCGAGATCAAGGTCCCCGACGGCCCCATCACCGTAGTGGGGACGCGCCGCAACGCCCGGATGCTGATCGAGTACCTCGAGGGGTGGCTGAACGGCCGCGGCGCCAAGGGCATCGACAGCCTGGCGGGCAAGCCGGGGATCCACCCGGCCCTCATGGAGGATCTGGCGACTGGGCGCATGTCGGTGGCCCAGATCGCCCAGCGGATCCGCCACCGGGCCCGCGCCACCGACGACCCGCGCCAGGCGCACGACTTCGCGCTGGTCAAGCGCCTCCTCCAGGAAGAGGCGGAGAACATCGTGACGCGCCTGAGCGCCGCCGCGCCCGATGAGAAGAGCCGGAGGGCTTACCGGGAGGCCGAGGAGCGCTACCGAAAGGCGGTCAAGATCGCCATGCGCTGGATCAAGAACTACACCGAGCTCGACTTCCGAAGCCTCGGGTCATACACCCGGGCCGACCTCGACGCCATCGCCGCTGCGCCCGACGCCTTCTAGCCGACTCACAAGCCGAGTTTCCCTTGACCACCCCCGAGGCGTTAGCTATGGTTAGGGCCGCCGCAACAAGAGGGGCCGCGGGCATGGTCGCCGATTGTCGAGCCCGCTGCGTCGGCGTGGTTACACAGAAGAACAATGGAGGCTGTTATGTCACCCAGTGTGTCGTCGAAAACTTTTCGGTTAACGATCTGTGTGCTGTTGGCGCTACTGCTCCGGCCTGCGTGGGGGGAGGAGAAGATCGTCCTCGACGGTTCAACCGGGATGCTCCCGCTAGCCAAAGCTCTTGGCACGGCCTATCAACAGCAGTCCTCCAATCCCCAGGTGGAGATCGGCAAGGGGCTCGGGACCGGAGCACGACTCCGAGCCCTGGCGGAGGGAAAGATTCAGATCGCCTTGGCCAGCCACGGCATAAAACCTGAGGATGTCCAGAAGGGGAATTTGAAAGTCATCGAGGTGGCCAAGGGGGCGATCGTTTTCGCGGTCAACGCCAGCGTCCCAATCACCAACATTACCGAGGCACAGGTGTGTGACGTCTACAGCGGCAAGATACGGAACTGGCAACCCCTGGGCGGTGCTGATAGTCCGATCGACGTGCTCACCCGTCCACCCACGGAGGTGGATCCTGAGGTAATTCGAGCAAAGATCCGTTGCTTCAAGGAGCTGAAAGAGGTGGAGACGGCCAAGGTGATGGCTCGAGGCGGCGACATGGCCAAAGGGCTTGCGGACACGCCGCGCGCCATCGGGATGACCAGCATGACCGTGGTGGAACAGAGCGGAGGGAAGGCGAAGGCCCTGACCCTGAACGGGGTTGCCCCCACGGCAGAGAATGTAAAGAGCGGTCGCTACTTTCTGGCCCGGGATTTTCTCTTTGTCATCAAAGGAGAGCCACCGACCCTCGTCAAGAAATTTCTCGACTTCGCCCTGAGCCCGCACGGCGACCGCGTGATCCTGGCCAACGGCGCAGTCCATCTACGATAGCCAGCAGCCCTCGTGCTCGGGCACGTCCACGATCATCACGCGCCCACGCGTCCGCGCGCGGTTGCCAGAGCGAGCGCGGCCGACCGGATGGCCTGCTGGCGGGTCACTGCGGCAGAAATGCTGAAGGTGGAATACAACACCGCAACTGTCAGGGAGTACGGCGAGGACACAAGCCGTCCCTCAAGGAGCTGGAGCAGGAAGACGAACACGGGCCCGCGGGTCATGACTACCCGCCCCGTGACAGGTGAGGCGAGCCACACCCCGACCTGGTTCCCGTAGCTCGGACAGACGCTCAGGACGAGGGACGCGGCAGCCAACGAGAGCATCGTCGCCGGCGCGAGAGCGAACCAGCCATCACCCGAGGCCGCCATCACCGCCGTCGCGACAAGCACCGCTCCGATAAACCGGACTGAAACCAGGGCCTCGGGATTCACGCCCGCCTCGTTCAGGTTCTTACAGAGGACCGTGTTGACACTGATCGAGATCCCACTCCCAGCCGCGAGGAGCACACCGAGAGCCGCCACGCTCAGGGGTTG
>JACQWB010000306.1 GCA_016209385.1 Candidatus Rokuibacteriota bacterium | reverse complement strand
GGCGCCGCTTGATTTCCTCTTTGGTCAGGATGACGGGCAACCTCCTTGGTCTTTTGGCGCGAACGACCCCCTGGATAAGGCCAATCTCATTCTCCAGGACCTTGTGATACAAAAACAACAGGGCATTCAACGCCTGGTTCTGCGTTGAGGCAGCCACATGGGAGTCGGAGGCTAAACTGGTCAAGAACCGGCCGATCTCTGCCTCACCCATCTCGGCGGGGTGTCGCTTCCCGTGGAAGAAGATGAAACGTTTGATCCAGCCGACATACGCCTCCTCGGTTTTGGGACTGAGATGTCGGGCACGCATCGCCCGGCGAACCCGATCAAGCAACCTGAGTTTGGGTGCGCCAGCAGGGGAAGAGACGCCGGCCGCAAACAAGCGAGACGAGAGCAGAACAGTATGGCGGAGGCCCGGTCGGCGGCAATGTCAAGAAAGCGATACAGCAAGAAGGGGGCGAGCGACGGGAGGTCGGGACAGCTCGAGGGCGCCGGCGGAAGCCCGGTTCTTCGCCGCGTGGAGGTCGAGCTGCCTGGCCAGTGGGCCCGTCACGCGGCGTAGGGCATTCGCCCGGTAAGGGGAGCGGGCCAGGGCGCGCTCCCCACTTCCTTGACCGGACGCAACGGGAGGGCTACGCTCGTCGCGTATGCATCCGTTCGTGAAGGCGTGCCGCAGAGAGCCCACCGATTTCACGCCGGTGTGGCTGATGCGCCAGGCCGGACGCTACATGCCCGAGTACCGGAAGCTCCGCGCCCGCCTGGGCTTCCTCGAGCTCTGCAAGAATCCCGAGGCCGCCACGGAAATCACGCTGCTTCCGGTCGAGAGGCTCGGCGTGGACGCCGCGATCATCTTCGCCGACATCCTGCTCCCGCTGGAGCCGTTGGGGGTGGGCCTCGAGTTCGCGAAGGGCGAGGGACCGGTGATCCACCGCCCGGTCAGGAGCGGGGATGACCTCCGGCGCCTGGGCGAGGTGGATGTCCAGAGCGCGGTCCCCTTCGTCTTCGAGGCGATCCGGATCGTCACCCGCGCGCTGGACGGGCGCCTGCCGCTGATCGGCTTCGCGGGCGCCCCGTTCACGCTGGCGTCGTACCTGATCGAGGGCGGGCCGTCGAGCGACTACCTTCACGCCAAGCGCCTGATGCACGACGAGCCCGCGGCGTGGCAGGCGCTCATGGAGAAGCTGGTCGCGATCAGCATCCAGTACCTGAACGGCCAGATCGCGGCGGGATGCGCGGCGGTCCAGCTCTTCGACTCCTGGGTCGGGACCCTCTCGCCTCAGGACTACCGGAACGGCGTCCTTCCCCACACGCGGGCCGTGATCGCCGGGCTCACGCCTGGAGCTCCGGTGATCCACTTCGGTACCGGGACCGCGGGCCTGCTGGAGCTGATGCGCGAGGCGGGCGGCGACGTGATCGGGCTGGACTGGCGCGTGGACCTGGGCGAAGCCTGGAAGCGCGTCGGCTACGACGTGGGGGTGCAGGGGAACCTCGACCCGGCGGTGCTGCTAGCCAAACCCGCCGAGATCCGCCGTCAGGTGCAGGCGATCCTGGCGCGGGCCGGCGGCCGTCACGGCCACATCTTCAACCTGGGCCACGGCGTCCTGCCCGAGACCCCGGTCGAGCACGTCGTAGCCCTGGTGGAGATGGTCCACGAGCTGTCAGCCAGGCGAGGGCGCGGTGATTGACTCCGTTCTCCTGATCGCCTTCGGTGGTCCCACGCGGCCGGAGGAGATCCGGCCGTTTCTCGCGACCGTGACCCGCGGCCGCCGGATTCCGCCGGAGCGCGTCGACGAGGTCGCCCACCACTACGAGAGGATCGGCGGCCGCTCGCCGCTCAACGAGCTGACGTTCAAGCAAGCGGCCGGGCTCGCGGCGGCGCTGGCGCGGAAGGGGATCGCGCTGCCGGTCTTTGTCGGCATGCGGAACTGGCATCCGTACCTGGCCGAGACCCTCGCGGAGATGGCGGAGAAGGGCTGCCGGCATGCCCTCGGCATCATCCTCTCCTCGCTCCAGACCGAGGCTGCCTGGGAGCGCTATCAGGACAATGTCGCCGAGGCCCGCGCGACGGTCGGTCCGGCGGCGCCCGCGGTGACCTACGCGCCGCCCTGGTCTGATCATCCGCGCTTCATCGAGGCCGTGGCAGATCAAACGCGGGCTGTGCTCGACGCGATCCCTCCAGCGCGCCGGCCAGAGACGCCGCTCGTCTTCACCGCCCACAGCGTCCCGGTGGCGATGGCCGAGCGCTCGCCGTACGTCGCCCAGCTCACGCAGGCCTCGCGACTCGTGGCCGATCAGCTCGGCCACCGCCGTTGGCGCATCGCCTACCAGAGCCGGAGTGGCAGCCCGCTGGAGCCGTGGCTCGAACCCGATATCGGCGAGGTGATTCGTGACGTGGCTCGCGACCGGGTCGCGGACCTCGTGGTCGTGCCGATCGGGTTCGTCGTTGACCATGTCGAAGTCCTCTACGACCTGGACGTGGAGGCCCGCGGGGTCGCCGCGGGCGCGGGCGTCAGGCTCCACCGGGCGCAGGCGGTGAACGATCATCCGGCGTTGATCGCGATGCTCGCCGATCTCGTCGAGGCCGGGCCCGCGCGCCAGTGAGCGGCACCGGACCTGTCAGCGTCATCGTGGTGGGCGGCGGGATCGCCGGCCTTGCCGCGGCGCACCGCCTGGTCGAGCTGTCGCGCGAGCGCGGCCTTGCCCTCGAGCTCACGCTCCTCGAGGCACAGGACCGGCTCGGTGGGACCATCGCCACGGAGCGCCGCGGGGGCTTTCTGATCGAGGCGGGTCCCGACTCCTTTCTTTCGGAGAAGCCCTGGGCCCTCGCCCTCTGCGAGCGGCTCGGCCTGACGGATCGCCTGGTCAGGACCGACGACCGGTTCAGGAAAACCTTCGTGGTCCACGGCGGCCGTCTCCATCCGCTCCCCGAGGGGTTTCAGCTCCTGGCCCCCGCGCGGCTGGTGCCGCTGCTCACCTCCTCCCTCTTCTCCTGGCCGGGCAAGCTGAGGATGGCCCTCGACCTGGTCCTTCCGCGCGGCAGCTCTGGCGAGGACGAGAGCCTGGGGGCCTTCGTCGGGCGGAGACTCGGTCGCGAGGCTCTCGAGCGTGTCGCCCAGCCGCTGGTGGCGGGTATCTACACGGCTGATCCTGACCAGCTCTCGCTGGCCGCCACGCTCCCGCGCTTTCTCGAAATGGAGCGGCGGCACCGGAGCCTGATCCTCGCCCTCCGGAGGGCTGCCCGGCAGAGCCCCGACGTGGCGCAGGGTGCGAGCGGCGCGCGGTGGAGCCTGTTCGTGACCTTCGCCGAAGGGATGGAGGAGCTTGTCAGGAGTCTTGCCGGGCGGCTGCCTCCTGGCTCGGTGAGGCTCAAGGAGCGGGCCGATGCCGTGGTGCGCGAGGGCGACAGCTGGAAGGTCGTGCTCGCCGACCAAGGCGCCCTGCACGCCCACGCAGTGATCCTTGCACCCGAAGCCTACCAGAGCGCGCGGCTCACCCGGTATCTCGATCCCGCGTGCTCCCATCTCCTGGAAACGATCCCCTACGCGGCGTCGGCCACCGTGAGCCTCGCGTACCGGCGCGCGGAGGTCGCCCATCCGCTGGACGGCTTCGGCTTTGTGGTGCCCCGGAGCGAAGGGCGGCCGATCCTGGCGTGCACGTTCTCGAGCGTCAAGTACCCGGGCCGGGCGCCCGCGGGGTTCGTCCTTCTCCGGCTCTTTCTGGGCGGCGCGCTGAACGAAGCGGTCCTGCGGGAGGACGACGAGCGGCTGGTCACCCTGAGCCGCTCCCAGCTCGCCGAGCTCCTCGGGGTCACGGCGCCCCCTTATCTCAGCCGTGTCCACCGCTTTCCCACCTCGATGGCCCAGTACCATCTGGGCCACCTCGACCGGATCGGCGCGATCGAGCGGCGGGTGGCCGGGCACCCGGGCCTGGCGCTGGCCGGGAGCGGCTATCGGGGAGTGGGGATCGCCGACTGCATTCGGTCGGGGGAGGAAGCCGCGGCGCGAGTTCTCGAGTCTCTCGCGGTCTGAACCTTGTTCCCGAGATGTTCCGTCGGGCAGGGAAGCTCGTGGACCGCATCCTCAAGGGCGCCAAGCCGGGCGAAAATACATTTTAAAGAATGCGGCTCAACAGTTTCGTCCGTGGCTGTCGCTCTCCGAGACGAGAGAGGGCGCGGAGGGCGCGGGATCTTTGATGCGGCGTATATAGAGCAGCTTATCGAGTGCCGGACCTTTCTCGGCCGGCGGTCCTGCGGGACACGTCGGATCAGACCTGCGCGTCGCTCTCGCGTCGTACATCCGCAAGCCTGCCCCGCTTGAGCCTGGGTCTCGTGCGAGGAGACTGGCCGAGGGCCAAGAGCCGAGGTGTCAGGCGGCGCGGCTCAGGGAGGCCCCGACCGGCCGCTCCTGGATTTCCCCCTTTCGATTCAGATACTTGGCTGATTCTCCACCGCTTCCCCGCTCCTTATCATGTATGGGAGAGCCGGGGATGACCGGCCGGAGTTCGTTCCAGACCGGGCGCCGGCCCGGCCCCGTTCGCGGGGACGCGGAGAGGGGCTGATGCGGCCGCGGATTGCTCTCGTGGCGGGCAGTCTGCGCCGGGCGCGCCCGGCTGTGAAGGCCCTTTGTGTCGGCACGGTCGTTCGGAAAGGATCCCCGAGAGGAGGATAAGGTTGAGCAAGAACACGGGAAGGATGGTAGCCAGACTTGGCTTCCTGCTGATCGCAATTCTACTCTTTGTGGCCGCCCAAAGCGTCGAGGCGAGCCATGCTACTTTTGCGCCCGGTGATGTGTTCGTCTCAATCGACGTGTTTTTCGCTCCGTTTGTGTCGACGACTGGTCAGGTGCAATGGTGGCACCCGGATGGAACTCCCAACAGGATTCTGGTCGGCCAAATCCCGGGGACGGCCGAGGGGATGGGGTTCGACGCCGGTGGGAACCTTTACGTCACCCGTTGGTGCTTTGATCCGTCCTGTACCACCGGGAATACCGTGGAAGTGTTCAACACCCTCGGCGCGTCGCTGGGAGCATTCGGCAGTGGTTACAACTGCAATCCCCATGCGATCGTGTTCGATGCGGCGGGGAATGCCTACGTCGGCCAAGCGGATTGTACGGGCGCGATCTTGAAGTTCGAGCCCGGGAAAGCGCCGATCGCATTCGCTGTGGCCCAGGAATTCCGAGGCTCCTTCTGGATCGATCTTGCCGCCGACGGGTGCACGATTTTTTACACGTCCTGGGGTCCCAACGTCAAGCGGTTCGACGTGTGTACCGGCGTGCAGCTCCCAGACTTCAACGCTGCCCCGCTGCCCGGCGGTGAAGCTCACGACCTACGCATCCTTCCGGACGGGGGAGTCCTCGTCTCGAGCGGCCAGGTGATTGCGCGCCTGGACGCCTCCGGCGCTCTCGTCCAGACGTACGGCGTGCCCGGGGAGCCTAGCTACTGGGCCGGCCTGGACCTGGTCGGAGACGGCACGTTCTGGGCTGGCAACTTCGCCACTTCCAATGTCTACAAATTTGGTCTCGCCAGCGGGACCGTGCTTTCCGGCTTCAACGCCGGAACCCCACCGGGTACTGTCGTAGGCGTCAGCGTGCGCAAGTGAGATCAAGCCCGCGGCCTTAAGGATTCTCAGATCTCGAGCCGCTTCCAGTACTGGGCCCTCATCCACGCGTAGGAAAGGGTCAGCCCGGTCAGCCAGGCGAGGGGCAGGGACATCCAGACGTATTCCAGCGCCCACCCCATGACGATCGCGGCGATGTAGCTGCTCCCGAGCATCGCCGCGGCCAGGATGGTTTC
This sequence comes from Candidatus Rokuibacteriota bacterium, assembly GCA_016209385.1. Lineage (NCBI taxonomy): Bacteria > Candidatus Rokuibacteriota > Candidatus Rokuibacteriota bacterium. The sequence goes on along the minus strand of JACQWB010000306.1, from coordinate 3,567 downwards.
GATCAGGAACGCCGCCCCCGTATCCCCGGTGCCCGTTACGGCCACGAACCACATCTCGCCGGGGATCACGACGAGCATGGCCAGGGCGACGACGCGCAGACTGCTCAGACTGCTCTCGGTCACCGCCGGGTCCGAGGTCACCAGCGACAGCAGGAACTCGGGGAAAAGGATGACTCCGTCCGCGGGAGAGAAGAAGTAGGAAGTGTCCGAGTACGCGGGCCGTGCGGGGTCACGGAAGAAGTGATGCTGCGCCAGCCACCCCAACGGCCTGTCCCGGTGGGGCTGGACGTCCGTTTGGACCCATTCCTGTAGGCTCTTCGACATGGCGCATACGTCCTGTCTTGCCCGCGAGGGAGAACCCGGACCGTAGGCGATATAAACGGCCTTGTCCACCAGGCCCGCCCCGGGCCGAACCCACGCCGGCGGCTGCCGTCCGGGCTCTCCCGGCGTCAGGAGCGTGACCCGCCGTCCCTCAGGGCGTCACGTCAAAGGCATCCACGACGACCCAATCGGTACCTGCCGCCGGGTTCATGGTCCCTGTCACCTCTACGGTCAAGGCATGAGTCCCCCGAGGGAGGCCGGAGGCGGTGAACACCACGGCCTGCGGTTCATGGGAAGGGGCGTACGTATCCACCTCGCCCATGAAGTTCCCGTCCACGTAGACGCGGGCGATGCCGGCACCCGGGTAGCGGTAGCCGATCCAGCTCACCGCCGTTCCCGTGAAGCTGAAAGTTGCCCGGGCGCCGGATTCTTCGGCGATCACGGCGGTCCCGCCGCTGAGGGTCTCGCGGCTGCGTGGATACCAGTTGCCGAAATAGGTGACGGCGGGATCGGTCTCTTCAAAGCGGGTCCCTGTGGAGGCCGGGGCGTTGGCCACGGTCACGCTGACGGGGGCGGACGTGGTGCGGTTGCCGGCGGCATCGCGGGCGACAGCCGCCAGGGTGTGGGGCCCGTCGGTCGTCGTGGTCGTATCCCAGGGGATGGCATATGGAGCGGTGGTGTCTTCAGCGCCGAGCGGGGCCCCATCGAGCAGGAACTGGACCCCGACCACGCCCACATCGTCCGAGGCGCTGGCCGCCACCGTGACCGTGCCCGAGACGGTTGACCCGTCAGGGGGAGCCGTGATGGCAACCGATGGCGGGGTGGTATCTGCCCGGGCGGCCCTGACAGCCTCGTACGCGTTGAGGTAGCCAGTGCCGACTTCGTGAGGGCCGAAGCCGAGCATCGGCGTTGCCGTTTTCTCCAGCAGCGACTTTACCAGATCAGGGCTGAGCCGCGGGTTCGCCTCGAGCATCAGGGCCACGGTGCCAGAGACATGGGATGTCGCCATACTGCTGCCACTCGCGACGGCATAGTGGAGCGCGTCGGCTCCGATGTTCACCAGGTCAACGGCAAAGAAGGTGTGCATGACGATGCCGGTGGTGGCCCGCGCGGCCGCGATGTCCACGCCGGGCGCCGTGATCGTTGGATGAAGGAGCGGATCGCCGGGGACCCCACGCGAGGAGAAGTCGGCCGGCGTCCGGCCGTCCTTTCGGCCGGCGGCCACGCAGATGACCCACGGCGCCACACAGAACGGGCTCAGGGTATTTAGGCTGGGCCCATCGTTCCCTGCCGAGAAGACGACGACCAGCCCGGCGTCGTGGGCTCTCTTGCTGGCCACATTGATGGGGTCGTCCGGTGAGAAGGAGCCCCGGGTGCCCCAGCTGTTGGAGATCACCCGGATCCCGTACTTGTCCCGGTTTGCCAGGACCCAGTCGAACGCCTCGAGCGCCGTGAGGATAAAGATCGTCTCGCCCGCCCCCACGCCGACCAGCTTGGCGTCGATGGCGACCCCACGGTACTTTCCCGCGAGCGCCGCGCCCGTGCCGGCTGCGATCGAGGCCACATGGGTGCCGTGTCCACTGGTCGTGTCGGTGTTCGAGAGGCCCTCGACGACGATCGGATCGCCCCCGAACAGGTTCGGCCCCACCTTCACGTTCTGGATGACCTTCTCCCCGAAGGGGAGGTCCGGATGGGTGGCGTCGATGCCCGAATCGATGATGGCCACGGTCACGCCGCTGCCGGTATACCCCAGTTCGGTCCAGACCCGATCGGCACCGACAAGCGGGACGCTCTCATTCAGGAAGTAGCTGAGCTGGCCGTTGTAAGAGCGAATCCCGGGAAGGCCGAGGAGACCGAGAAGCTGGGTCGCCGTGCCCCGGACCCCGACCATCGGCAGCACGCGAAACGGGCGGATCTCGATACCGGTGGCTTTGAGCGCCAGGAGGTCGTTCGGGGTGGGATTGTGGTCAAAGGTTACGACGCCCTCGATTAGTTGGAACAGGCCCGCGGTTTTGAGTACCTCAACGAGCACCGGGTCGATCTCGGGCTGGCCGAGGGCCCGCGTAGGTACCCCCAGCAACCCGATGAGGGCGATCACGAGCGCTATCGCAACGATAAAGCGTGAGCGGCTACGCATACGCTGACCCTTCCTTTCCTGTAGGATTAAGATCGTAGTCGGCACAAACGGTAGGACCGAGCTTGATCGCTCGAAAGACAAAGCCCTGTCCGTCTCATCCGCGGATGCATCGCGCCGCCCCGGCCTTTGCATGCCCGTCGCATCCATCCTTTCGAGAGCCGGTGCCCGAGCGCTGGGTGTCGTGAGCGTGGCCCTCGAAGGAGACGGTATAGGCTGCAGGCGCTGTAGAAGGTCTTGCCCGCCAGGCCCGGCCCGGACGGAAGCCGCGCGGGCGGCTACCGTCCGGGCCCTGCCGGGGTCTGGAGTATGGCCACTACAGAAGAGTCGCGTCGCCTTAGCTTGCCCGGGCCGCTTGACTCGAGTTTGGGCGAATAATCGCCGCTATCTCTCTCCTCTCATCTTTTTCAGGGCGACACCAGGCCGCCGCACATCGTCGCCTCATCCGGCGCGGGCACCGGCCCCGTGGTCGACGGGTTCGGAGCATGGAGCTGGATATTCCCGCCGCCAGGACCCCCTCCGCCCAGGAAGCGCGTCGTCACGACATAGCCATTGGAGAGCCGGATCCCGAACATGTCCATCGTGCCGGGCTCCCCGTTGTCCACCATGCGCACGCGAAAGCGCACGGTCTCGTCCCGGTTGGTGCGGGCGAAGCCGCAGATGTCGCGCGCGTTGGGGATCGCGGGATCGATCAAGTAGCCCGTGATCTCCGTGCTGTTCACGTGGTAGCCGGGCGAGGTGCTGTGGTCGACGAAATTCACGTGGCCCCAGAACTCACCGTTCTTGCAGCCTCCGTGGGCACCGAAGTTCGCCATCTTGCCCAGGTCCGTGAACACGAATCCGCCGCCCGTGATGAAGTCACAGGGGACCGGAACGAAGTGGGCGTTGGCGGAGAGGCTGAAGCCGAGGACCAAACCCACTACCAACAACAGGGCAAATCCGATTTTGTGCATTGTCTTACCTCTTTTTTTGGTTCATCCGACTTTGGCGTGGGTCGCTGGCTGATGTAAGAATGGCTCCAGCTCCATCACCACACCGGGAGGGCTGGGGCCATGCGCGACGTTGAACTCTATCGCTACCTGCTGGGGCTGGAGGCGCCGTGGACCGTGCGG
>JACQWB010000305.1 GCA_016209385.1 Candidatus Rokuibacteriota bacterium | reverse complement strand
GCCGACATTGCGGTCTACCGGCCCTCGACGGGGGAGTGGTTCATCCTGCGCTCGAGCAGCACCTCGCTCCAGCTGCAGCAGTGGGGGGCCCTGGGTGATACTCCCGTGCCGGCCGACTACGATGGGGATGGCAAGGCCGACGTCGCCATCTACCGCCCTGCCACGGGCGAATGGTTCCTCCTGCGCTCCAGCAGCTCTCCCCAGGTAGTCCAGTGGGGGGCGGCAGGAAATATGCTGCTACCGTTGCGGGGCTGGCCGTAGATCCAGGACTCAGCCCGGAGGGGTCAGGTAGCGCAAACCGAAAGAGGTCCATCGCCTGCACTGGACAAAGAGGGAGATCTTACACGAGAGCAGTCCGTATACCGGCGCGGGGACCGACGGAGCGGATGTCGGTCTTAACGTTTAAGGGGCGGGGGTCGATGGAGCAGACGTCGGCCTGGATCTCGATGCGCTGATCCTGGGCTTGACGCGCTGACGAGGGGTCGCATGACGTGGTCTGAGATCGTTCACGCCGTAGCGGGCGGCAATCTGTGTACCTTGCGATTGGTGGTGGAGCGTCCGGGGAGCGTACGGGAGTATCTGTCCTGCTGTCTTCGCAAGTTCGATGAGTTGCGCGCCTCAGGGTTGCCTCATAGAGATCCGATCGCCTATCTGTGCGAGCAAGGCTGGGGCGCTGTCTTGCCGGTCGATCGGGTTGAGCTGCCGACCCATTTGGATCTCAGCGGGGGAATCAGGCTGGATGAACTGGTCATCCTGGCCACGGCGACACGGGTACTGAGACCGCGAAAGATCTTTGAAATCGGTACGTACACCGGCACCGCGACGAGCGTCCTTATTCTCAACGCTCCTGCGGATGCAGCCGTCGTCACGCTGGATCTGCCGTCAGGCAGCCAGCCTCCGGATGAAGCGATTGACCGGCACGTTTACATTGACAGCGATGTGGATTTGGTCCGGAGGCGCAGACTGGGCGCCTGTCTCCGCGAGCTGCATCTGGAGGGGCGTTACCAGCAGGTGCTGTGCGACTCGCTCCAGTTCGATCCGTCGCCGCACCGCGGCTCGGTGGAATTGGGGTTCATCGATGGGGCGCACGCCTTGCCTTACGTGAGGAACGACACGGTGAAGATGGCGAGCATGCTGGCCGATCGGGGTCTCGTCTTCTGGCACGACTACGGAGGCAAAGGGCGGTTCAGACCCCTCGCCAGGTATCTCGAAACCCTCGCCGAGACCATTGGCATCTATCGTGTGTCTGGGACGACGCTGGCGTGGAGCCCGGCTCCCGAACTGCGGAGGCTGGTTTCGACTGACGGAGCCGGGCGGCGGCCAAGCTAGAGGGGAGAGCGATGGTTGTTAGGGGCGTGCGTGCTGTTTGGGGTTTGGTCTTCTTTGTCGTGCTCTCGGCGATTTCGTCGGCGACCTTTGCCGGGCCAGCCGCGGAACCTGCGAAGCCTGAACTGCCGCGTCTACACGTGGACACAACCCCTGTTCCGGCGACAGGCCGGACCATCCACGTGCCCGCGGGGGGAAATTTCCAAACAGCGCTCAATCGGGCGCAGCCCGGTGACGTGATCACGCTGGAGGCCGGGGCGACGTTCAGGGGGCCGTTCACGCTTCCGAGGAAATCGGGATCGGGCTGGATCATCGTTAGGACGAGCTCGCCGGACAGTAGCCTACCGGCTCCGGGGACGCGGGTTGAGCCGGGCCATGCGAGGGTGATGCCAATGCTCGTGGCGGCATCGGGAGCGGTCATCACGGCCGCGCCGGGAGCGCATCACTACCGGTTCATCGGGGTCGAGATTCGTCCGAGCGACGGCGTCTTCCTCTATAACCTCGTCCTCCTGGGTGCGAGCGAGAGGTCGCTCGAGGACCTGCCGCACCATATCGTCTTCGACCGGTGCTACCTCCACGGCGACCCGAAGAAAGGCACTCGACGCGGGATCGCGATGAACTCACGACACACGGCGGTCATCGACTCTCACCTCTCGGATTTCAAGGAAGTGGGAGCGGACTCTCAGGCGCTTGGCGGCTGGAACGGTCCGGGTCCCTTCAAGATCGTGAACAACTATCTGGAGGCCGCGGGCGAGAACGTGATGTTCGGCGGCGCCGATCCCTCGATCCGCGGTCTGGTCCCCTCGGACATCGAGATCCGGCGGAACCACCTCTTCAAGCCGCTCTCCTGGAAGGTCGGCGGCCCGAGCTACGCGGGCACCCCGTGGACCGTCAAGAACCTCTTCGAGTTGAAGAACGCGCGGCGGGTGCTGGTCGACGGGAACCTCCTGGAGCACAACTGGGTGCACGCCCAGAGCGGCTTTGCGATCCTCTTCACCGTGCGCAACCAGGACGGCGGCGCTCCGTGGTCGGTCGTGGAGGACGTCACGTTCACCAACAACGTGGTCCGTCACACCGCGGCGGGGATCAACATTCTTGGCCGCGACGACATCCACCCGAGCGAGCAGGTCAAGCGCATTCTGATCAAGAACAATCTATTTGAGGACGTCGGGGGAGCCCGGTGGGGGAATGGCGGGCGGCTCTTCCAGCTCCTCGAGGAAACGGAAGATGTCGCCATCACACACAATACCGCCGTTCAGACGGGAAGCATCCTCGCGGTGGACGGCAAACAGCACAGGGGGTTCACGTTCGCCGGTAATATCGCGCTGCACAACGCGTACGGCATCATCGGATCAGGCACCGGTCCCGGCATGGCGACGATCAGGAGATACGCTCCCGATGCGGTCATCACGAACAACGTCATCGTTGGGGGCAGCGCGGCGCTCTACCCACCCGGGAACTTTTTCCCCCGCTCGCTCGATCACGTGGGCTTCGCGGATCTCACGGGCGGCGACTATCGCCTGAATGCCTCCTCCCCGTACCGGAAGGCGGCGCCGGGCGGGAAGGGCCTCGGCGCGGATTTCGACGCGCTGGCTCCCGCGATCTCCCCGACGGCAGGAGGGCCGGCGAGACCGCCGTCCTGAGCCCAGGCGTGGAGCGGGTCCTCTTCTGGCTCTCCGCCCTCTTGCTGGGCTACACCTACCTCGGGTATCCCGCTCTCATCCGGGTGTGGGCCTGGCTCCGGCCCCGGCCGGTGCGCCGGCGGAGGGGCGAACCGGCCGTGAGCGTGTTGATTGCGGCGCATAACGAGGCCGCCAGGATCACGCGCAGGCTCGAAAATCTCCTCTCGCTCAACTATCCCCGAGACCGCCTCGAGATCGTGGTGGGGTCCGATGGCTCCACCGACGGTACGGCCGAACTGGCCCGGAGCTACGAGCATGCCGGGGTGACGGTCATTTCATTCGAGACGCGCCGCGGGAAGCCCGCGGTGCTGAGCGACCTGGTGCCGAAGGCGCGCGGGGAGATCGTGCTTCTGGCCGATGCGCGGCAGGTCTTCGAGCCAGGCAGCCTTCGCGAGCTGGTGGAGCCGTTCGTGGACCCCGGCGTCGGCGCGGTGAGCGGTGAGCTGATGCTGGGTCGAGCGGCGGACGGCCCGGCCGTGGGCGAAGGGGTGGGCGTCTACTGGCGGTACGAGAAATTCATCCGGCGAAACGAGAGCTGCGTGGACTCGACGGTGGGCGCAACAGGCGCCATCTACGCGATCCGCCGGGAGCTGTTCGAGCCGCTCGCCGTGGACACGATCCTGGACGACGTCCTGATCCCGCTGCGGATTGCGCGTCGGGGGTACCGGGTGGTGTTTGAGCCGCGCGCGCGGGCGTGGGACCGGGTCGCGGCGTCAGCCCGGGAAGAGTTCGCGCGGAAGGTTCGCACCCTCTCGGGAAACTTCCAGCTCTTCGCGAGGGAACCCTGGCTCCTGAATCCGTTCCAGAACCGCCTGTGGCTCCAAACCGTTTCCCACAAGGGCCTCCGGCTCCTCACCCCGCTCCTTCAGGTCGTGGCGTTGGGGGCGACCCTGGGGATGGCGGACGGCTTCCTCTACCGCTCGGCGCTGGCGGGGCAGATCGCGTTCTACGCGGCAGCGCTGGCCGGGTATGGGCTCCGGGACGCGAGACGGAAAATCCCGCTCCTGACCGTTCCGTATATTGTCTGTCTCCTGAGCCTGGCCACGGCGGCTGGGTTCTTCAGGTTCATCACGAGGCGCCAGCGCGTGACATGGGAGAAGGGGGAGGCGTGATCGAGCCGGCGATCCCGCGGGCCGCGATGGGGCCGTTGCACTCCTGCACTCGCCGGAGCAAGTGACCATGCTCCGGCGACCACAGGGCTCGTCGGAACCGCGCGGGGTCCCAACGGTCGCTGATCCCGGCAGCGCAGCAGCCGCGGGTCACGTCGGGGCAGCAGCGCTGGCCCTCCGGGCAGCAGCAGCACGTCGAGGCGCAACTGGTGCCTGTCTCTCCTGGGCAGCCGCCGCTCTGGATGCAGCACGTCGCTGCCACGGACACGCCCGCGGGCGGCGCCAGGACCACCTGCCCGGACTGGCGGACGGCGGCGAACGTCAGGTCCCCCGAGCCGAGGCTTAGCTGGGCGTTTCGCATCGCGGCGACGAGTTCGGAGGGGGTGAGACCCGACAGCGCCGGGTCGCCGAGCGCGCGCTCGCCGAAGGCCAGCACGTGGGGGCCCGCGAACGAGGTCCCGCAATGCACGCTGCCGTCCGCGGCCGTGATGCACCCGGGCACCCGAACCACGGCGCGGTCGTTCGCGCGGTTGGAGCCGGCTCTCGGGTCCGTCGCCTCGACGAGGAGCAGGTTACTGTCGAGGACCTCGGGGAACCGGGCGCGGAGGTTTGCCACCCGCGCCGTGAGGTCCACGGAGACATTGCCGAGCGATTTTGTGAGGACGACGTTGCGCCGCACATCGTCCGGGAGCTGGCTGATCGGCCGCAGGACGTTGTTCTCCATGAACTCTTCCCATCGCTGATCGTAGGCCCGACACCCCGGGCAGTTGGCGGGCGTCGCCGGCCCTCGGGAGAGATTCAGGAGGACGGGGTTTCCGGGATTGAAGATCCGGCTGCCTTCGGCGCTCGCGATGATGGCCGCCTGAATGCGGTCCATGGGATCGAGGCGGCGCCCACCCACGGTCAGGACTTGGGTGCTGACCTGGGCGCCGACCGTGCCGCCGTTCGTCGTGATCGTGCGATCCACGAGCGCCCCGTGCCCGAGGGCGGTGTTGAAGTTCGCGTCGATCACGATCGCGCCGCCCCCGGCAGGCACGTTGAGCGGGACCGGCCGGTCCAGGGCGCCCACGTCGAGGAAGACGGGGTCGGCCTCGTCCATCAGGAACCCGTTGGGGAGCGCCTCGAGCACCGCGGAGTCCTGGCGGACCCTGCTAATGAAGGTCGCCTCACCGCCACGGCTGACGCCGGCGAGGTAGTACCCGATCTTCGGGATCTGGGCGAGGACCGTGGCGCCCAGCGCGGCGAGGGTCTGCTTCGCCGCATCGGCCGACGTGCTCGGGGTGAAAAACACCTGCACCTGCTCGGGAAACGCCAGCGTCTGGACCACCGCGCCGGCGCGCGTCGTGAAGGCGACCAGCGCAGGGTCCGGGTAGGGGCCCGTGTAGTTGGTCGCCTGGAAGACCAGGGAGGTGCTCGAAATGCTGGAGAGGGTGAACGTCGCCGTGCCGAGCGCCACCACCTCGCTGGCTTCCACCGCGTTGTCCGCGAGGGCTCCCGGTGTGAGCACGGCGAGAAACCAGATGTAGGTCCCCGCCGGATCGCTGTCCCCCAAGGTCAGCGAGAAGATTGACACTGGGCCGACGGTGAACGGGCTGGCGAGCGAGACGCGCGTGGCGATCGGAGTCCACGCCGAGAGGGTGGAGAGGCTGGCGGTCTGTGTGCCGGCAGAGGTGAAGAGGGTGAGGGTCCCGCTGGGGTTGAGGAGCCCGAAGTAGAGATCCACCGACGAGGGGCCCCCGGAGTTGGTTGCGCTCAGGGAGACGCTGACGGCTTGGCCCGATACCGCGCTGCTCGGCGTCGCGGACAGGGAGAGGGTCAGCGATTCGGCGGGGGTCGTGAGGGGCGGGGTCAGCAGGGAGACCGCCACGAGGAGGATGGACAGCCGCACGAAGCGGCGCCTCATCCTCCCCACGACTGTCCGCAGGGCTCGCTCCGGATCGAGTGGTGCTGGGCTGCCAAGGCCTCGGGCTCTACCGGCCGCTCTGCCATGCTCTAGCGGGCCCTGGCGATCACGGCGTTGGTGATGGTGGCGGAGCGGTTGAAGAGGGCGGTATCGAGGAGGAGCGGGTAGGTGGGCGCGAGGGTGCTCGTGTAGAGGAGGCGGCCGTTCTGGTAGTACTTGACGACGCCCGATTCGAGGGCGACGCGGAAGACATCGCCGGTCGCGAACCAGGTCCCGGCGCGGTAGAGGCCGCTTTCGTGCACCTCGGCGACCCCGGACTGGAGGCGGATGGCGAACTTGATCTCGGCGGCGCTGGTGCCGGGGTTGCTGGTGCTGAGCCCCGCGAAGCGCAGCGCGCTGGTCTCCGACGCGGTGAACTCCACGTACCCATCGCCGGCGGTGATGAGCTGCTGGGAGGTAGCGCCGGCGTCGGGGCAGCCGTCGCAGCCGCTGGTCTTCTGGAGCGAGTTGCCGCTGGCCGTCGCGTTGACGAGACTGGTCCAGACGACGTTTTCCGCTGCCAGACCGCCCGAGCCTGTCGGGCCGCTGGCGCTGGTGTTGGACACGCTGACCGTCACGCCGGGGGAGGTGGCGGTGTTGCCCGCGGCGTCCCGGGCGACAGCCGTGAGGGTGTGGCTGCCATTGGGGGCCGTCGTCGTATCCCACACGATGGCATAGGGGGCCGCGGTGACTTCAGGGCCGAGGTTAGCGCCGTCGAGCTTGAACTGGACCCCGACGACGCCGACGTTATCCGTGGCCGTGGCTGAGACGGTCACGGCGCCGGTGACGGTCGCCCCCGCGGTCGGCCCCGTGATCGAGACCGTGGGGGGGGTGCCGTCGGGGGGGGGGACCAGGAGGTGGGCCGGGACTTTCACCAGGAGCGCGTCGAGCCGGTTCCCTCCCAGGTTGCTCGTCCAGAGGAAGTACTGGCCGGTCACGTCCAGATTGCCCTTGGGCATTTTGGAGTAGAAATCGCCCCCGCCCGGCGCATTGGGATCGGTCATGACCGGGGCGACCACGAGCTCGTCATAGGAGGTATCGAGGCGGAAGCAGACGATCTCGTTTTCCCGGGTCGTCACGGAGTCCAGATTGCTGCCGCAGGCGTACTGCTGCTCCGGGGCCACGCCGGCTTTGCGGTTCTGGTGGGAGACGTGGTTGACTTTGGCGGTGCTCCAGTCGGGGTTGTAATGCACCTCTGGGCCCACGGGCCGCGTCGTGCTGGCCGGGGGGAACTTGATGAGGATCGTCGCGTTCGTCAGCAGGTTCCAGTTATCCGCCCCGACGGCATAGCCGTCGCCCAGGTCCAGGTGCCCGAGGGCCCCGGCGGGGTCGAGGATGAGGGTCTCCGTGCCGGTCTGCAGGTCGACGATGCGGTTGTCGAGGCCGACCGAGCCATCGAGGATGAGGAGCCAGCGGCCGCTCTTATCGAGGTTGCACTCGTTGAAGTTCGTCGTGAGGCGGGGGAACCAGAGGAACTCGCGCGTGGGCTCGCGATAGACGAGGCAGCCGAGCATCTCGTAGGTGCTGCCGTCGCGCAGGGTGGCGGAATGGACCGTGTCGTCGTCGCTGGAGTGGAACTGCCAGAGGTAGCGGTTGGGGCCGAACAGGTCCGGGCGGGTGGCGACGTCGAAGACCGTCTCGAAGGTGCGGGTGGTCACGTCGTAGCGGAGGAGGGAGGAGGTGACGGGGAGGTTGACGTAGAGCTTGGTCGGCTGGGTCGCGCTGAAATACCAGCCTTCGCCGCTGGCCCAGGTGAAGCGACTCGAGGAATCAAAGAGGGGCCCGAGGTTCGTCACCTGGTCGGTGGCCTTGTTGTAGCTGAAGAGGGTGGACCCGGGGCCGCCGCGGGCCCGGTCCAGGCCGAGGAAGATGAGCAGGGTGTCGCTGCCGGCGTGGTTATTGATGTTGCGCCAGTAGGAGTAGCCGACGTAGTTGACGCAGTCGGTCCCGCCGCAGTCCGTGTCGTTGGTGAGCCGGATGCCTTCGGTGTGATACGGGGCGGGGAAGGTGAACTTGCCTCGCGCAGGGACGAAGGCCTGGATTTGGGCTGGGGTCAATCTGGGCCGGGTGGAGTTGCTGAAGGATTTCTCGACGAAGCCGCCCGGGAAGGATTGAGCGGAGATCGATCCCGGGAACAGGGTGATCGAGAGGGCGACTGCAAGTAGGAGACCGACCGCCGCAGTCAGCGTTCGGATCGGTGTGAACATGGTCGGGCTGGCCGGATTTTTTGAGCCGCGTGATGTCATGGTGCCTCCCTTTTCGCTCGCCGATGGAGACCGAAGATGCTCTCAGTAGACTGGGAAAGGGAGGGGATGAGATTCGTCAATTTGTGAGGGACTTCCTGCAGGGAGGCGCGGGCGCTGAGGGGAAGCCCTCATCCGCTGAGGGAAGTCTTCACTGCGGCCGGTCGCGGGGCTTCGTACGGCGGCTGTCGCGAAATGCGCCGGGCTGGCGCCAGCGGGCCGTCGGAAGAGAATGCGCAGGAACCACGGGGCCGGCGCGTGGGCTCCAAGGGCAGGCACAAAGTTCCGGTGGTACAATTCTTCCGTACGGCTGAGCTGGCACCCTCGCCGGGGATATGGCGGTCCGTTTCCCCAATGCCTACTGCACACCGCGGTTCGTCGGTTGATACTTCCCTCCCTGCGCGTGAGGTTCCGATTCGAAGGCGCGCCCCCGTAGAGACTCTGTGAGGTAGGAGGAGCTGTGGCGAGCGACCCAAAAACGTTCCGGGAGTCTCTTCTCCGGCTGAACCTTGAGCTCCTGCGCGCGGAACCCGCTGAAACGGCGGCGAAGATCGCCTCAGCCAGGGAAGTTCTGCTGTCGCTCCTGGAGGCGAACCAGCAGCCGACCATCGAGGCGCTCGAGGACCTGCTGGTCCAACTGCAGTTGAGTTTTCGTGATCCGCTGGTGGAGGTCGCCTTCGACACAGCCGGTGACTGTCCGGCCCTGGTGTCCCTGGCTGCTGATGTGGTCCGAACGGAGGCGGAACTATTGCGAGGTCGGACGCGAGCGCTCGAGGCACGATTGATGAGGTCGTCTCACAGCGGCGTCACAGGCTGGGGGGGTCTCGACCTCGAGGAGGTGCTGCGATTCTTCAACGAGGTCCTCGATAGCTGGGAGAGGGAGTTGGAAAGCAGTAGCGAGCGGGATAATCGGTTGTGGGCGCAATTCGAACGTGCTATCGGACGGCTCGGGGAGGTCGTCGGGTCCTGCCTGAATGCGATGAGGCATGACCGCGCGGCGATGGATGCTCACGGTTCGTTCCTGGCAGCGTGTCGGAACGTGCTGGCGTTGATCCGTGACGTCGTGAGGAGATTCGCCTCCGGCGCGACCTCCCGAGGGCTGACGCGGAGTGTTCTGAGGCTCTTGCAGGCCAACACCCCGCTCCCTGCGTGGCATCCTGCCGCGGCCGGACTGGTCGAGCGGAGGCGCGTGTTGCACGCGAACAAGGAGTTCCCCCTCGGCGGGGACAATGGGGGGTGGTCCGGTGGCGGGGCCATGCCTTCCTTGTCACACGATGCGAAAGCGCGTCTCGCGCTGGCCCTTGATAAGGCCATCGAGATGCTTCTCGGGATGCTGAGTCGGGCATGGGAGCGGCCGGCGGGCACGCGGCCCGCGCGGAGCGAGCGGCCGAAGACATGGCGCTCCACCTCCGACGCATCGCTTCTCGAATCCGTTCTTCTGGATCCCGGACAGGCTCCCAAAGTGCGAGCGATGGCCGCAGCGCTGCTTCGGGTCCTGACGTATGCCGTATCTCCGAGTCCGCTGTCGCCTCGCACGGCACTGTATTGCGACTTATTCCTCATCCCCTACGAGTGGACGCCGAGGCCGGGTAAATTCGATCTCCACCGTCGCGCAGTGAGTCTCGCGTCCGGAGAGGAGATCGATGTGCTGGTGAGCGCGCTGGAGGACGCGTCGGATTACCTGCGGCGGAACGCCGCCGTCGCGTGCTATAGCGCGGCCCAGGACCATCCGGAGTGGTTTCGGCGGAAGCATTACGCCCGACTGTTGCCCGTGTTGCGTGACCCGCACCATGGGATTCGGGCGGCCATGCGGGGGACGTTTCAGAGGTTGGGGCGATTTCGGAATCACGAGATCAGCCGCATCATCCACGACGTGGCGACGGGGCTTGAGGACGCGTCGAACGGCGGTGAGGACAAGTCGGATGCGCGGAAGGACCTGGAGCTGGCGGTGGATGTGACGCTGGATCGGTTTTGGGAGGACCTGGAGAAACTCGAGCAAGAGGTTCAACGGCTGGAGGCGCGGCGCCGCCAGTTGCTCGCGCACATTGAGCAGCAGGAGGTGCGTATCGGGGAGGAGATTCACCACGAGGTTCTCAATACGCGATGCGCCTACCTGGCGACAGCGATCGACGAGAGCGATTACGCCGAGGCCCAAACGCAGCTCGACGCGTTGGTCAGGGACCTGCGGCGGATCATGAACAATCACTACCCGAGCGACCTCGAAACGGAAGGGTTCCTCGCGACGATCCGCCGACGCCTGGAGGATGCGGGGATGCGGATGCGGCGCTACGACCGGGCCGCGGTCGTCGAGTTCGACTGCCCCTCGGAGGTGACGGACGCGGTGATCGTGCGGAGCCTGCGCGAGCCGGCCCATATCGTGCTCCTGTACCGGATCGTCCTGGAGGCGGTGATCAACGCGCGAAAGCACGCGCGCGGCACGAGGATCGCCGTCGTGGTCCGCTCACCTCGGCCCGGGGCGGTTGAGATCGCGGTGCGGGATAACGGCCGTGGCGACGGCGGCCCGTTTGTGGAGAGTCGTGGGACCGGTTTGATGTTTCGCCGCGCCGAGGAAATCGGAGCCGAGCTCGCGTACCGACGGACCTCCCCCGAGGGGGGCACGACCGTCGTCATTCGCGTGATGCGGGAGCCCGGTGGTCAGACCGGCGCCGGGGAAGGCGGAGGGGACCAACCGATGCCGGGTTCGGACGAATGACACAGCGGGTGCGGACGGACGACGAACCCCTCAGGGTATTGGTGGCTGACGACTCGCAGGACGCCATCGCCCAGATCGGTTTGTGGATCCGCGAACGGTGGCCGTCGGCGGAGCTGTTCAGTGCCTTGACACCCGAGGAGGCGATCAAGACCGCGGTGCAGGAGCGAATCGAAAACCTGGTGCTCGACCTTGACTTCGGTGCCCAGAAGAACTCTGGCGTGGTGATCGCGCGGAGGGTCCTCGAGGCAAGGTGGGACGATAAGGACATCCGGACGCGCATCCTCTTTCGAACGGTCCACGCCCACGACGCGGGATACCTCCATCAGGTGGAAAAGCTGATCGCTGAAGAGCGGTACAGGCCCGCCGCCTGGGGCCTGCTGGACAAGGGATCGGTGCCGAAGCGACTGGTGCAAAACTGCGTGGAGCAAGTGTTTATTTACGAGGTGTCCTTCACCGAGATATTCAACCAGCAGTTGAAAAACTCGCCGTCGCGGGAGCTGAGCGACGTGGAATTTACCGTCCTGATTTATGTGTGCCTGGGAGTGACGAATGACGGGATCGCATGGCTCCTCGGGACATCGCGGCAGAGCGTGGAGCGGATCGTGAGCGGCTTGTATCGGAAGCTGGGCATCCCGTCGCGACACGAGGCCTGGCGGGGCGTGCCCACGCTGCTTGAGAGCCGGACGCGGGTCTACTGGGAGGCGGTCACGCGCGGCCTGGTGAATCCGCATCTGCTGCGGGAGGAAGAAGCGGCGCTCCGGGAGGTCATCAAAGGCCGTCTCCCGCCGTCCGACCGCCTGTACGTGAACCCGGAGTGGCTCCAGGCCGAGACGTAGGCTCGTCCGTCCGCCGCGATCGAAAACCCGAAGGGGTTAGCGCAAACCCGCGCTAACCCCTTCGGGCGTTTTCGCCCGTCTGCCGGCGCCTGACCTGGCGGGCCGGCAGTCGCCTCCCGCCTTCGCGCCGTTACGCCTTGTCCAGCCAGACCGCGTGCATGTTGATGAGGTTGGCCGGGATCATCTGGAAGTTCTCCAACCCTTTGGGGCTCCAGCTACGGTTTTTGTAGCTTGTCTCTGAAACCCTTGTCGAACCTTGGGGCCCATCTGCGCGAATTTCATTGTCGAATGGGCCATGTCCGAACTTCCAAACGGCTGGCCTGGCTATTGCAGCGCGATGCGGCATATCAATTCGATCCGCGAAAAACGTCCTTGATGCGGCAGCATATGGTCCCCGAACTGCCAAGGCGGGAGCGGCCGGGCGTCGACGCGATCAGGCCCGGTCGAAGTAAGGCGGTCAGACATCAACTCCTTTCCCGCGCGGCTGTCCTGGCGCTAGCTATGGCGGATCCAAACCCGGAGACCCTCGGGCTCCTGCCGGCCCGAGCGCAGGCGATTCCCGTCCTCGACGCCAGGTAGGTCAGCTTGGCCTGTGCTTAGAGGGCCTGAGGCTTCCGGGGAACAGTGATGCTCGACTCGCGCGATGCCCAGCAGATCGAGACGGCGGAGACGGTTCGCCGCATGGCCGCAGGGGTCTTCCACAGCCTGAACAACCTCTTCGCGACCCTGCTCACGCACAGCAGTCTCCTCCTCCTTTCTTTGGAAAGGGGTCGGTGGACGCCGGCGGAGCTCACCGAAGGGCTCCAGATCATCGCGCGTCACGTGACGCGAGGGAGCGAAATCCTCAGGCGCCTGCGCGCGCTCACGGGTGCGCGCGCGGAACAGCCGGTCACGCGTGTGGAGGTAAATGGCGTCATCCGGGAGGTCGTAGCGCTGACCGACTCCCTGATTCGTCAGGCCCGGACGCGGTCGGTGCCCATCGAGGTCCGCCTGGATCTGGAGGAGGTCCCGCCGGTGGTGGGCCGGCCTTCCGAGCTAGTCGAGGTGCTCGTCAATCTTATCGTCAACGCTATTGAGGCGATGCCGGAGGGAGGGATCCTGACGCTCGAGAGCACGCTCGACGGGAACGACGTCCTGCTCAGGGTCGCCGATACGGGAGTCGGAATCGCCGACGAGATCAAGGCCCAGCTGTTCACACCATTTTTCACGACCAAGGCAGGCGGTACTGGCCTTGGGCTCAGCGTGTCACGGGAGATCGTGCGCCGTCACGGGGGCGACCTTCTGGCTGACAGCATAGAGGGTGAAGGGAGCCACTTCACCATTCGGCTCCCAGCCGCTACGGGCAGCCCGGGGAAGACGGTGGTGCCGCCTCCGGGATGGCGTGTCCTTGTTGTGGACGATGACCGTTTCTTCCGGGAGGTCCTGGTCGAGGTGCTCGCGACCGCCGGCTACGAGGTCAAGGGCGCCGCTGGGGGGCAGGAGGCCCTCGCCTGCCTTAAGCGCGAACCCTACGATCTCGTCCTCGCTGACATCGTGATGCCGGATATAACCGGCTGGGAAGTGGCCCGGGCCGCCCGCGCCCACGATCCCACCACGGTGGTGATTCTCTTCAGCGCTCGGAGCATCCGACCCGAAGACCCCTCGCTGCGCGAGATCGGGGCGAACGCGTTTCTGGAGAAACCCTTCCGCGTGCCGGAGCTGATCGGAGCCGTGCGGGCCGCGCTGGCAAACCGAAGGGAGACGGACTGCCCGACTATGGCCGGGCCGAAGGGGTTAGCGCAAACCCGCGCTAACCCCTTCGGGCGTTTTCGCCCGCCTTCCGGCGCCTGACCTGGCGGGCCGGCACTCGCCTCCCGCCTTCGCGCCGTTACGCCTTGTCCAGCCAGACCGCGTGCATGTTGATGAGGTTGGCCGGGATCATCTGGAAGTTCTTCACATACTTGTGGAAGACCTTCTGCTCGTTGACGTGGAGCATGATGGCCACGGGCGCGTCCTCGATGATCAGGCGGACAGCCTCCTCGTAGAAGCGCTTGCGCTTCTTCTGGTCGGCCTCGGACCGCGCCGCCTCGACCATCCGGTCGAAGTCCTTGTTCACCCAGCGGCCGGCGTTCCACGTCTCCCCGGAGTGGAGCTCCGGGTACAGGGTCTCGTCCGGGTCCAGGTCGGCGTCCCACTGGATCTGCACCAGGTCCCACTGCCGCTCCTGAAGCCAGCGACGGCGGAAGGTGGGGGAGTCGGCGAGCTGGATGTTCACCTTGATGCCGATCTTGGCGAGCTGGGCCTGGAGGACCTCGGCCTGCCGGGGACCGTAGCCGGCGTTGTTGCTCAGGAGCATGACTTCGGCCCCGTTGGGGTAGCGCGACTGCCTGACCAGGGCCCTGGCCTGCTCCAGGTCGTAGTACTGGCCGTTCTTGCCGGTCTCGAAGGCCGGATCGTAGAACGGGCCCATGGGGGGAGAGATGGGGCCGTGGGCGACGATCCCCTCGTCGAACTCCACGCGCTTGAGGATCTCCTTGCGGTCGATGGCGAAGGCGACCGCCTTGCGGAGGTTCTTGTCGCTGAACGGCTCTTTGGCGATGTTCATGTGCAGGCACCGCCAGTTCCCGCCGACCGCCGTAAAGACGTTGAGCTTCGGGTCGCGCCGCAGGTCGGCGACGAACTGGGGATGCACGAAGTTGACCCCGTCCACCTCGCCGGTCTTGAGCGCGGCGACCAGCGTCGAGGGCTCGATGATGAACTTCAGGAGCACTTTGTCGAGGTAGGGGAGCCGGTTCCCCGCTGAATCGGTCTCCCAGTAGTTCGGGTTCCGCTCCAGGAGGATGTAGTCGGCTTCCTTCCACTCGACGAACTTGAACGGCCCGGTGCCCACGGGATGCCGCCCGTAGGCTTTCCCGCGCTCCTTGACTGCCCGCGGGTTGAGGAT
>JACQWB010000304.1 GCA_016209385.1 Candidatus Rokuibacteriota bacterium | reverse complement strand
CGTTGAAGGTCTGGATCACCGCGTCGAGCGCGTTGATCCCCTCCCAGGGGTCGGCAGAGGCGTGGGCCGCCCTGCCGGTGAAGTCGAAGCTGACGCGTACGATCCCGAGGAGGTCCTGGTGGAGGAGCATCCGGTCGAAGCCGTGGATCATCATGGCGCAGTCCACACTCTTGAAGACCCCGCCCTGGATCAGCTTGATCTTCCCGCCCCCGCCCTCCTCCGCCGGCGTCCCGATCACCTGGACCCGCCCCTTGGGGAGACGGTCCTTGACCGCGGCCAGCGCCGCGCCGGCGCCGACGCCGGAGGTGGCGATCACGTTGTGCCCGCACGCGTGGCCGATCCCCGGGAGCGCGTCGTACTCGCAGAGGATCGCGATGGTCGGACCCGCGCCCGCCTCGATGGTCGCCCGGAAGGCGGTCTCGACCCCGGCGACGCCGCGCTCGACCTTGAAGCCTTTGGCCTCGAGGAACTCGCAGAGCCACGCCGAGGCCTTTACCTCCTGGTAGCCGAGCTCGGGGCTGGCGTGGATCCGATGCGAGAGGCGCTCCAGCTCGTCGGCCATGCGGTCAGCCGCCTGGCCGAGCGCATCTTTGATCGCGTTCATGACGTGACCTCCTCACTACCTGCTGAGCTCGTACACCTTGCCGAGCTCGGGGTTCAGGAGCGTGACCGGAAGGCCGGAGGCTTTGAGGGTGGTCTCCAGGTCCGCGGGCGTGGAAGCGCCCGGGGGAGGCTTCAGGCGATGGTGGTGCGGGATCACAGTCTTCAGGTTCGGATTCTCGCTCCGCAGCAATCGAACCATGTGGACGATATCTTGCGGATCGCGGTTCCCCGCCAGCGGCAGGATCGCCACGTGGGGCCTGTAGAGGCTCCCCCAGAGCTGCATGTCCAGCGTGAGGGCGGTGCTGCCGGCGAAGTAGACCGTGAGGCCGTTCTCGAAGGTGACCATGAACCCGAGCGCCGGGCCGCCGTAGACCCGCTCCGCCGTGCCCGAGCCATGGACCGAGTTGACGCTCCGGACCGTGATACCGTCGAGCCTGTGCCAGTCGCCGGGGTTCCCGCGCAGGAGCTGGGCCATCGGGATCTTGCGCGGCTCGAAGTAGCCGCGGATCATCTCGCCGGTCGTGATGACCTTCGCGCCCGTCTTGAGCGCGATCTCATCCGTTGACCCCACCTCGTCAGGGTGGCCGTCGGCGACCAGGACGACGTCCACCTTCGGCAGGTCGGCGGCTTTGATCGGGCTGTCCGGGTTCATCACAAACGGGTTCGTCAGCACGACCTTTCCCGTCGGCGACGTGAACCGGAAGATGGACCAGGAGAACCACTCCATCTTGACCGGCGCCGTCTGGGCCTGCGCCCCGATTATCCAGACCCCGAGGGTCCACACAAACGCCACACCCGCTCCCACCCACAGCCGCTGTCGCTTGCGCATTGTCGCCTCCTCGGCTGGCCTCATGTCTTGTAACGCTCACCGAGCGCCATCTGGTCGGTCACGCCGATCAGCTCGTTGAACTCCCGGAAGGGGATGTAGCGGTCGGCGAAGCGGAGGACGCCGTCCTCGCGCTTCACGCCGGCCAGGAACTCCTGCACCGCCCTGACGGCGACGAACAGGGTGTCCACCGGGAGCAGGATCAGCGCGTACCCCAGCGCGCGGAGCCGCTCGAAGGGGAGGAGCGGCGAGCGCCCGCCCGGGGCGTAGTTGAAGAGGAGCGGCGCGTCGAAGCTCCGCGCGATCTGCTCGATCTGGCCCTCGGTGGTCGGGGCCTCGACGAAGAGGATGTCGGCGCCCGCCTTCGCCGCTGCCTCGGCGCGGCGGAGGGCCTCGTCGAACCCGCTGACCGCGATCGCGTCGGTCCGGGCGATGATCAGGAAGTCCGGATCGCTGCGGGCCTCCACCGCAGCGCGGATCTTCTGGGCGAACTCCTCGAGGGGCACCACCTGCTTGCCGGTGAGGTGGCCGCAGCGCTTGGGGAGCACCTGGTCCTCCAGGTGGAGCGCGGCCACCCCGGCGGTCTCGTAGAGCTGGACGGTCCGGCGCACGTTCAGCGCGTTGCCGTAGCCGGTGTCGGCATCCGCAATCAGAGGGATGGAGACCGCTGCCGCCATGCTCCGCGCGTGATCCACCATCTCGGCGAGGCCGGCGAAGCCCAGGTCGGGGAGCCCCAGGCGGGAGGCCGACGTGCCGTAGCCGGTCATGTACACGACGGGAAACCCCGCGCGCTCCACGAGCCTGGCCGAGACGCAGTCGTAGGCTCCCGGCACCACCGCCCCCCGTCTGGCCATCACCAGTTCGTGGAGCCGCTTCCGCTTGGCCATGCTCATCCCTCCGTGGCGGCCGTGATGGTTCCCCCTCTGCCGACGGGCAAAGGGTCAGGGTGAGGGGACAATATCAGACCGCGCTGGATTGGGCAACGACCCTGCCTTCGGCAGACGCGAACCGGCGGGCGGAGGCGATGCGCCTCGCGATGGAGGGGTGGGAGAAGAGGAAGAACTCCTTCACCGGGTGCGGGCTGCGCTCGGCCAGGTTCAGCTCGGCGAGCCGGTCCATGGCGCCGATGAAGGCGTCAGGGTTCCGCGTCACGGCCAGGCAGAAGTCATCGGCCCGGCGCTCGACCCAGCGCGAGTAGCCGTTCGCGAGGGGCAGCGCCAGGAGCCCGAGCCCGACGACGATGAGGGCGAACAGCGGCAGGCCGGCAGGGTCCGCCGGGCCGTCGAGGCCGAGCCAGCGGCTGCCGAGGCGGAGGAGGCCGTCAGCGATCCAGAAGGTGACGAGGGTCAGTCCGCCCTGGACGAGGAGCGCGCGCCGGACGTCACCGTGGACGTGGTGACCCAGCTCGTGGGCCAGGACCGCCTCCACCTGATCGGAGGTGAAGCCGTTGACGAGCGTGTCGAAGAGGAGAATCCGGCGGGTCCGCCCGAGGCCCGTGAGGGCCGCGTTCGCGGTCCGGCTCTTCCGGGACTGATCAACCAGCCAGACGCCGACTACCGGAACGCCCACGCGCGCGGCCAGGGCGAGGAGCCGCTCTCGGAGCTGGGCGTCGTCGAGCGGAGTCAGGCGGTAGAAGAGCGGCACGATCCAGAGCGGAACCACCATGGCCAGAAACGCCGAGCCGGCGAAGAAGACCGCGGCGCCCCAGAGCCACCACCAGGCCGTCACGCTGAGAAGCGCGTAGATCACCTCCGCGGCAAGCAAGGTCAGGGCGCCGCTCAGGGCCACTGCCTTCAAGTGATCCAGGGCCCAGCGCCAGAACGGCTGGTGGAGAAGCCCCACGCGACGGGGGAGCCGGTAGCCGGCAAGCCAGCTCAGCGGCGCCGAAACCAGGCGCAGGGCCACGCTCAGAATCAGGAAGAGCTCGGCCACCTGGAGCCAGAACGGGTGGCCGCCCGCCTCGGCCCACCGGCGGAGCGTCAGGGTCGCGCCGGTAAGGAGGAAGACTGCCAGGAGGGCGACCGTGAGCGCCAGGCGGGCGACCCCGAGCCAGAACTGCCAGCGGTGATAGCTCTTCCCCTGATTGGTCACATTCAAAATTGTACCACTCGTGTCGAGGAGGGCGCGGGCCGCCCGGCGAGATGACGCGCCGAGCCAGCCGGTGTGATAGAATGAGCCGCAATTCAGTAGCAGTTCGAGCCGAGCGACGGCGGCCATGCCGCAGGCAGACCCGTCGCGACGCGAGACCCGAGTGGCAGTTCGAGCCGAGGGGCTTCGGACGAGCCGCAGGCGTGGCAGTTCGAGCCGAGGCGCTTCGGCGCAGGCAGCTTCATCGCCTGCGCCAGCGGCGAGGCGAGACCCGAGTAAGTAACAGCCACGAGGCGAGACCCGATTAATCCAAGGAGCCGCCATGTTCCCGTCCGTCGAAGAGGTCCAGGAGCGCTTTCGCTCGGCCCGCTATATCGCAAGCCGGCGCATCGCCACGGTGGTCTATCTCGCCGAGCGGATGGGGCGCCCGATCCTGATCGAGGGACCTGCCGGCGTCGGGAAGACGGAGATGGCCAAGGCCCTGTCCGAAGCGACGGAGCGCCGCCTCATCCGCCTCCAGTGCTACGAGGGGCTCGACGAGGGCAAGGCGCTCTACGAGTGGAAGTATGCCAAACAGCTCCTCTACACCCAGCTCCTCCGCGAGCGGATCGGCGAGCTGATCGCCGACGCCCCGTCCCTCCCTGAGGCCGTCGCCCGCATTGCCGGGCAGGAGGACGCCTTCTTCTCCTTCCGCTTCCTCGCGCCGCGCCCGCTTCTGTCGGCGATCCTGGCGGACGACCCGGTGGTACTCCTGGTGGACGAGATCGACAAGGCCGAGCCCGAGTTCGAAGCCTTCCTTCTCGAGGTGCTCTCCGACTACCAGGTGTCCGTCCCCGAGCTCGGGACCATCGGGGCCAGGCACATCCCGCTGGTGGTGCTCACCTCGAACAACGCCCGCGAGATCTCCGACGGCCTCAAGCGGCGCTGCCTCCACCTCTTCATCGACTTCCCCGCGCCGGCCGAGGAGCTGGCGATCATCCGCCTGAAGGTCCCCGAGATCCCCGAGCGGCTCGCCCGGGCGGTGGTCGCCGCCGTCCAGCGGATCCGGACCCTCGACCTCCGGAAGCCGCCGTCCATCTCGGAGAGCCTCGACTGGGCCCGCTCGCTGGTGATCCTGAACGCCGACCAGCTCAACCCCGAGCTGGTCGAGTCCACCCTCACGATGCTGGTGAAGTACGAGAAGGACATGGAGCGGGTGCGCGGCGCCCTCGACAAGGTCCTGGCCGACCTCCCGTGACCGACTGGAAGGCGCTCACCGAGTTCAGGGAGCTCTGGTTCCCCTGCCCCCGGATCCGGCTGCCCGAGCTGGGCCCGGCCGGGCCGGTCTTCATCGAGGGCGGGCGCTGCATCTCAGGCCTGCTCGGCGAGTACGTCAAGATCTGGATCTACGCCGCGGGGCGCTGGCATTTCTATTACCTCCACCCGTTCCCGCGCGACTTCTACCTGACCACCATGCCCGAGGCCGTCCCCCATCTCCTCACGCCGGACGAGCTGACCGTGGAGACCTTCCGCAACGGGCCCGCCTACAAGGTGGTGCTCGGCCTCAGGGCCGCGGAAGGGCCCGTGCGAGTGCTCCACCTGGTCGGCGACGTCCGCGACGTCAGCCGGTGCGCAGAGGTCTCCGAGGAGATCCCCGGCGGCGCGCTCGGCTGGAAGCTGTCCATGATCCACATCATCGGCCAGGGCTCCTTCCACGGCCTCCTCCGCCTTGAGGACGGCCGCCTCGTCCCGATCAGCCGGACCCACGGCGAGGACGTGTTCAAGGCCTCATGGGTAACCTTCAGCCGGTAGAGATCCGCGCTCGAAGCCTCGCGGGATCGCTCCGTCGCTACGCTAGAAAAGCGAGCCCCCGCGCCGTGCGCGATGCCGTGAAACGAACGGTAGCTCGGGCCGCCGCGATGGAAGGTACTCCCTTTGAGCCTCTATCTCGGGCGGTTCCCCGCAACCGATCCGGCCGACGCCGTTAGGGCTGAAGGCGTAGCCCCTCCGAGGCGATGGACCAGCGCATCCTGGAGTTCATCGGGGACCTGAGACGGGCGGAAGTGCGGATCTCGCCCTCCGAGGCGCTGGACGCCCTCGCCGCCTCCGCCGAGGTTGGGCTCCTGGACCGGGAGGCGTTCAAGACCGCGCTCGCGACCACGCTCATCAAAGAGTCACGCGACCTCCCCACCTTCAACCGGCTCTTCGACCTCTACTTCCTCGACCTCCAGGCCCTCGGCGAGGGGCTCAAGAAAGCCCTCGGCCCCGAGGACCCGCGGATCCGCGAGCTGCTGGACCGGCTCCTCGCCGAGGAGGGGATGGAGCTCGACGAGCTGACCGAGCTGCTCCTCCGCGGCGAGGGGATGGAGCTGGAGATGGCGATCCGCGAGGGCGGGCGCACCGCCGGGCTTGAGCGACTGATGTACTTCCTCCAGATCGGCTACTTCTCCCGGCGGATCCACGACCGCTTCGACTGGGAGATGATCGAGCGCGACCTGGCGCGGCTGCTCCAGCTTCTCGAGGCCCGGGGCCTGGACCCGGGACAGCTCGCGCGCATCCGGAACTACCTCGACCTCCGCCTGGAGGCCTTCCGCCGGATGATCCGCCAGCACGTGGAGCGCGAACTCGAGCGCCGAGCCTACCGCTCGGGCGAGCGGCTCATGCAGGAGTCGCTGACCGACAAGCCCCTCTTCGCCTTGAGCGCCGACGAGGTGGCCCAGATGAAGGCGGTGGTCGCGCGCCTGGCGCGGAAGATCAAGGACGCGCTGGCCCTCCGTCAGCGGCAGGAGGAGAAGGGACGCCTGGACTCGCGGCGCACCGTGCGGCGGAGCCTCCAGTACGGCGGCATCCCGATGGAGCTCAGGTTCAGGCGACGCCATCGCGAGAAGCCCAAGCTCGTCACCCTCTGCGATGTCTCGGACTCGGTGAGGAACGCCTCGCGCTTCATGCTCCAGCTCGTCTGGAGCCTCCAGGAGTGCTTCAGCCGAGTCCGCTCCTACGT
>JACQWB010000303.1 GCA_016209385.1 Candidatus Rokuibacteriota bacterium | reverse complement strand
GTCTCGGCCATCTTCTTCCGCGGGGCCCAGGGGCACCGGAACTCGTTCCACACCTGCGCGGCCATCTCGTTGCTGAACCAGGTGGTCGGCGCGGCCGACGTCCCCGGCGGCACCCTGGGATTCAACCCGGCCTGCGCCGGGGTCTCCGAGACCGGGCAGCTCCGCTTCACCCCGCACGAGGGGCCCGACGGGCTGATGGTCACCGGGACCTGGCTGGCCCCGCCCGCGCCCTACCCGCCCCATGAGGTCCGCCGGCCCCGGGCCCTGGGGCTGCAGGAGCTCTACCCGTTGGGGCGCTCCTCACCGCTGCTGGTCTGCGAGGACCGGGAGGCGATCTGGACGCGGATGGGTATCGATTACCGCCCGGAGCTCCTGATGAACTTCGGGGCCAACGCGGTCATGAGCGTGGGGAACGCCGAGACCGCGGTGGCGGCCCTGAAGCAGATCCCCTTCATCGTCTCCTTCGACCTCTTCCTCACCGAGTTCTCGGAGCTGGCCGACATCGTGCTCCCCGATACGAGCTTCCTGGAGCGCCTGGACCCCGCGCCCAACCAGCCCTTCATCTTCAACCACCCGGGCGGGCCCGGGACCTGGGGGTATCCGATCCGCCAGCCGGTGGTGGAGCCCTCGCACGGGCGCCGCCCGTTCACCGAAGTCCTGCTCGAGCTCGCCGATCGGGTGGGGATGCGGGCGGACGCCCACGCCATGCTGAACCTCCACTTCGGGCTGCGGCCCCCCTACCGGCTGACCCCCGAGGAGCGCTACACCTGGGAGGAGATCTGCGACCGGATCCTGCGGCAGCGCTTCGGCCCCGAGCGCGGGCTGGCGTGGTTCAAGCAGCACGGGGTGGTGACCTGGCCCAAGCAGGTCGAGGAGGTCTACTGGCGCCCGTTCGTGAAGGCGCGCGTGCCGGTGTACTTCGAGTTCGTGCGGACCGCCGCGCAGCGGATCCAGCAGGTGGTGCAGGAGCTGGGCGCCACCTGGGATACCTCCGCGTACCAGCCGCTCCCCGACTGGCTCCCATGTGCCTCCCACAAGGTCACGGACCCGGCCTACGACCTCTTCGCCTTCTACTATCGGGACGTGCTGCACACGAACTCGTTCACCATGCAGAACCCCTGGCTCGACGAGGCCGCGCGCCTGGACCCGAACACGTACCAGGTGGTGATCAACGCGGGACACGGCCGCCGGAAGGGGCTGCGCGACGGGGACCTCGTCTGGGTGGAGTCCGCGGAGCGGCAGCACGTCAAGGGCCGGGTCCGCCTGTCCGAGGCGATCCATCCCGAGGCCCTGGCCATCGCCGCGTGCGCCGGGCACTGGGCCGAGGGGCTCCCGGTGGCACGAGACAAAGGGGTCTTCTTCAACGCGCTGCTCCCCCTCCGCTTCGACCGGCTGGACCCCGTGAGCCAGAACCTCGACCTCTGCATCAAGGTCCGCGTGTACCCGGCCGAGCCCGGGGAGGACCGGCCCGGGCCGTCGGGGCCGCATGCGGGCGCGACCATCTCCGCTGAGGCGCAGGAGGCGGTATGGCAGCTCCTCTCCCCCTGACCCTGGCGTGCGGTCCCTACGACCGCTTCCGCCCGCTCATGGACGGCGCTGTCCGCCCCATGGGGATCGACCTGCGCTACCTGCCGATCCCCTCGGGCCCCGAGATCTTCGCCCGGTTCTACAAGCACCACGAGTTCGACGTCGCGGAGTTCGCCCTGACCTTCTACGCCATTCTGAAGAGCCAGGGGGAAGTGAGCTTCACGGCCATCCCGGTGTTCCCCTCCCGGATGTTCCGGCACGGCTTCATCGTGGTGCGGGAGGATGCGAAGATCCGGGAGCCCCGGGACCTGGAGGGGAAGCGGGTGGGAGTGCCCGAGTACCGGCAGACCGCCGCGGTGTGGATCCGGGGGATGCTCCAGCACGATCACGGGGTGAGGCTGGAGACGATCCACTGGCTCGAGGGGGGGATCGACAAGCCCCGGCAGCCGGATGAGATGGACGTCGCCCCGGCCCCGCCCTTCATGGTCGAGTTCATCAAGCCCGGGCAGACCCTGAGCGGGATGCTCGAGCGGGGGGAGCTGGACGCCTACCTCGGGTCACGCCTGCCAGCGTGCTTCGGCCGCGTCCCGGGGATCCAGCGCCTGTTCCCGAACCCCCGCGAAGCCGAGTGCGACTACTACCTGCGGACCGGGATCTTCCCGATCATGCACACGCTCGTCATCCGCAACGAGCTGCTGGCCCGGGAGCCGTGGGTGGCCAAGAGCCTGTACGACGCGTGCGAGGAATCCAAGGCCCGCTGCCTCGGGGACCTCCGGTTCACCGGGGCCTCCCGGGTCATGATCCCCTGGCTTCACGCCGACCTGGAGGAGGCGCGGGAGCTGTTCGGGGAGGACATCTGGCCGTACGGGATCGCGCGCAACCGGGTGGCCCTGGAGGCGGTGGCGGGCTACCTAGTCGAGCAGGGGCTGGCCCCGCGCTTCGTGGCGCCGGAGGAGCTGTTCCACTCCAGCGCGTCGGACAACTACTTCTGACGTCCCCCAGACCCTTGCTCAGTCCCGCCCCATGCCGCCAGGGCGATCCGTGACCACACCGCCGCATGCCTGTCTGCAGCCGCCTGGCGACAACCGTCCTACCGCGCAAACTCCGTGGTGAACAGGTCTCGGGGGGCCCGCGGGATGAGCCCGGCCTCCACCCCTAGCTCGAGGTAGCGGACCATCCCCGCGATGACCTCGTCATCCCAGCGTGACGTGTAGTGCGCCACCATGATCGTCTTGAGTTGCTCGTAGTCCTCGGGCCGCGTGAGCTTCATCATCTCGCGGTACCGCTGGAAGGCCTCGTCAGGGTTCGCCCTGATGTATTCCACGGCCTCCGCGTACATCTTCACGAACCGTCGCACCACGTCCGGGTGGCTCCGGGCGAATTGGTCATCCACGGACAGCGCGATGAAGAGGAGGGCGAGCACTGCCACGGGGACATGCCCCCCACATGGTTCTGCGGCATCGAACTCCTCCTAGCGAAGCTTCGCCTCAAACCGACCATTCACCGCGAAACTGTGCCAGAGGTGAGGCGAAACTTCGCCTCAAACTGACCCCGTAATCGGGTAGCCGGGTCGGCCACCCGCCCCCCAGCTCCCACACCACTGGGCGTACCGTTCGGCATCCGGCGGTTCACGTGGCGCACGCAAGCCCTCCGATGCTCCTCGAGTCGGCTCACGAGCCCCAGCCGTCGCAGCGCAGCGGTCGGCCCGGGGCCAGGGCTTTGCCTACGGCTTCCTTCCCACACCCCCTCGCGAGAACGCAGTTGCGGTTCGGCTGGGGGGGATCCTGTCACCAAGGCCCTCAGAGGACCTTCACCTCCAAGTCACGCGCCATGCCTGGCGCACAAAGACAAACGCCCTCGACCTCCATGTGCGCGGCTCGACAGAAGCGGGGAGCGTACGGGATCTACTACGACTGTAACGCCGGACTCCTCCTCTCTTCCTCTGAGGCAGAGTGGGCGAATTCCGCGCCCACCTTCAGGGTTTAATCGGGGGAACTGGCAGAAACTCATTCGTGTAGAGATCCTCAGCTCGTGGTGGTCGGCCAATCTTGTGCGCGCTCACGGCGACCTCGATGGTGTTCCTCATAAGCGCATCATCGATCCATCCGAACCCTCGCTCCTTCACCAAGGAAGGGACCCAGAGAGCCAGGCTGACTTGCGCCTGCTCCAGGTAGGTCTGGCGGTCAACCTCCGGATGGCCTCGGCTAAGGAACTCCACACCCTCGCTAACATTCTGGGCAAAGTCTCGGGCCCCGCGGTATGTGGCGCGAAGGATCTTTCGAATCAGATCCGGTCTCTGACGCACAAGGTCCTGGTGTACGACGAAGCTCATGCCGAGAATCTTCAGGTACTGCCGGTATTCAATGACGTCGACCTCTATTCCCCTGACTTTGAAAGCCGGCGGCTCCGAAGGCGCCATTCCTGTGATGGCGTCCACCTTTCCAGCGATCAGGGCCGAGGACTTCAGCACGATGTCCATGTCGGCGATCCGGACCTTCGCCAGGTGGACATTGGCCGCCCGAAACAGAGCCGGGAGCTGTAGGTGAAAGGCGCTTCCGGGCGTACTACCGAGCGTGCGACCCTCCAAGTCCTTGAGCTGACGAATCCCAGACTTCTTCAGCGCCATGATCACCCCAGTCCCCTCGCCCACGGTGGAGCCGACGAGCTTCAGAGCCGCTCCCTCTGCGACCGCCTTCACAACCGTGAACACGTCTACTGTCCCGAAGGTGTCCGAACGCGCCGCAACTCGCTTGGCGGTGTCCGCCGACCCGAACCCCCGCGGGATCGTCACATCAAGCCCCTCCTCCCGATAGTACCCTTTACCGCGGGCGATGAAGAAGGGGCCATCGTAGCCGTTAGGGATGAAGGCGAGACGCAGGGAGATCTTCTCCTGGGCCGCTGCCAGGGGTAGCTGGCCTATCAGGTTGAAGCCCGACAGGGGGAGGAGTAGAGACGTGAAGACGACCACCCTGATTGACCCGATGATCCATTGACCTCCTCTTCCTTCCATCGGCGTTCCTCCCTGTTTTCTTACCCGATGCGTGAGCCCGCCTCCGATGTTGTGGTGTCGGCTCTGCGCACGGCGCGGAGGACCCTCTCGGGCGTGAGGGGCAGGTCAAAGAGCCGCACGCCAATCGCATCCGCAATCGCATTGCCGATCGCGGGCGCGACCGGCGGGACGGCTGGCTCACCGGCCCCCTTCGCCCCGAACGGGCCATTCTGATGGGGAGTCTCCACGAGGATGACCTCTGTGGCCTCCGGGATGTCCATCATGCACGGGAGCCGGTAATCCAAAAGATTGGGATTGACAGGCTGCCCTTCTTCAAATGCCAGCTCTTCATGAAAGGTCTGGCCCACGCCGAGCACCACGGATCCCCGGATCTGCCCCTCACACAGCAGGGGGTTTAGGGCCTTCCCAACATCCACGGCCGTTACGTACCGCAGCACCCGGACGTGGCCAGTCTGCCGGTCTACCTCCACCTCAGCCGCCCCTGCCGCCACGGACCAGTAGGCCGAGGTGAGCGGCCCCTCGCGGTCCCCCGAGCGGGACCGGAGCCCATGAGTCTTGAAACTGCCGTGCGCGACCAGGGTCCCGGCTCCGACCCCGAAGTGCTTCCGAACGACCTCTCCGAAACTGAACCCCCGGTCGGTCCCACGAACGACGGCGCGCCCATCCCGGATCTCGACGTCATCCGGAGCCGCCTCCAGCAGATCCGCACTAAGGGCTCGCAGCTGCTGCCGGAGGCCTTCGACCGCCCGGCGTACCGCCGTGCCCATATGAAAAGTGCTCCGACTGGAAGCGGTCATGGTGTCATAAGGGGTAACATCGGTGTCAGGCCATCCGAGGCTGATATGCTCGATGGGAATCCCTAGTTCTTCGGCCACGATCTGCGGTAGGATTGTCCTAGCCCCCTGCCCGATATCGACCGTGCTAGTCAGTAAGTTGACCGAGCCATCCTCGTTGAGCTTCAGCGTCGCAGTGGAGACCGAGGGTGTGCTGGTGTGCTTGATGATCACAGCCAGCCCTTTGCCCCGAGCCAGGCTGGGGCTCTGAGGGAGCTCGTTTCGGCCCCACCCGATGGCGACCGCGCACCGATCCAGGCACTCCCGAAGGCCAATGCTGTGGAGCACGTCACCGGTGTGGAAGCGATCTCCTTCTTGGAAGAGATTTTGTTGCCGGAACTCCAGGGGGTCCCGCCCGAGCTCCCGAGCGATCATGTCTATCTGGGATTCGCCAGCCCAGGCCACCTGTGAGACCCCGAAGCCTCGAAATGCCCCCGCCGGCGGCTTGTTGGTGTACACGCAGTACGACTCCACCTTGAGATGCGGGATCCGGTAGGGACCGAGCGAGGCGTACCCGCCACCATTCTTGATAACGCGCGGCCCGATCTCTGCATACGCTCCGGTGTCCCAGAGAATACGGGCGTGCCGGGCAATAAACCGGCCGTCTCGCCCTACGGCCGTTCGAAAAGTCGCCTTTGCGGCGTGTTTGGTCACCGTGAGGAACTCCTCCTCGCGCGTGAGGACGGCTTTCACGGGACGTCCTGCGAGCATGGACAGGCAGATAACAATCGGTTCTACCTTAGCGAAGATCTTTGCGCCGTACGCACCGCCGAGTGGAGGTACGATCACGCGGACTCGGCTTAGCGGGAAGTCGAAGAGCTCGGCGAGCTGAGCGCGAAGAATGAACGGGCTCTGCGTGCTGGACCACACAGTGATCTTGCCATCTACCTCGATCTGGGCGAGGGCGGCATGCGGTTCCATTGGGCAATGCTGCGTGGTGGGACAGGTAAAGGTGTGCTCGAAAACGTAAGGCGCTTCGCGGAACGCGCGATCAAGGTTCCCATTTTCCAGCCGGTACACCGTGCAGATGTTGGTCTCCGGGGCCGACGCCTCGATAAGTTCCTTCAGATCGCTGTACTGGAAACGAGGCCCATCATGGCGAGCATGGAGGATCGGGGCGCCCGCAGCGAGTGCCGCCTCGGGGGAAAAGACCGCGGGCAGCTCCTCAAGCTCCAGGTCGATCAGCCCCAGCGCGCCCTCGGCCGTCTCCTCGTCGACTGCAGCCACCGCCGCAATCGGATCCCCCACATGTAACACCCGAGCGATGGCTACCACAGGCTGATCCTTGAAGACCGGGCCGAAATATGCCGAGCGCAGGAGGCAGAGGACCTCTTCTCGGGTGAGGACCGCCTTGACCCCGGGCTCCTTCGCGGCTCGGGTCGTCTTCACGTGCAGCACGCGCGCATGGGGGACCTTGCTCCGCAGGATCTTGGCATGCAGCATCTGGGGGAGCTGAAGGTTGATCGTATAGGGAACCTGCCCGGTGAGCTTGGGCAAGGCATCCAGCTGAGGGATAGAAGTCCCGATCATGACCACCCTCCGGCCGGCGAGGCGCCTATTCGAGGCTGTAAAGCCGTGCTGGATTATGACACAGGATCTTCTCCTGAATTCCGCCAGGAAGATCCGTCCGCTTCTGCAGTTCCCTTACCATATCCTCCTCATGAGAAGGGTCCGTGTGCGGGTAATCCGAAGCAATTACAAGTTGGTCCTCACCAATGAAGTGGAGGAGATGGTTGATATCTTCGTCTGCCTCGACGGAAATGTAGATGTTACCGTCTTTCAGGTAGTCTCCGGGATTCCTCTTGCACCTTGCGCGTTCGCGGCCCCAGGCGCGCTCAAGCTGGTGCAGAGCGTAAGGCAGCCACTCAGAACCGGCCTCCAAAAATGCCACCCGCACGTTGGGAAACTCATCCATCACGCCGCCTGAAATGATGCTGTAGAACCCCATCGCAACTGGCAGCATGGCCGCCGAAAAGGATGAACTCGGCACGGTCTGGAAAATCCGCGTAAGTCCAGGCGCCCCCCAACCGAAATGGATGCAGACCGGAAGGTCGAGGCGGCACGCCTCATCGTAAATAGGAAAGAATTCCTTGTTGCCGAGCTCCTTGTCCCAAACGAGCCCCATCGTCATCACGTCCACTGCGCCCATCTCCTTTGCTCGCCGCATCTCCCTGACCGACTCCGAGATGTCCCGAAAGGGCAACACCGCGCTGAACTTGATTCTGCCGTCGCTCTTGCCGGTCACCTCTGCCATCCAACTATTGTAGCTGCGGCATAACGCGGCCTCCAACACGACATCCTCAGCGAGCGCGACGAGGAAAAGAGTGGGAAAAACCACTTGGATATCAATCCCCAATCGATCCATGTCTGCAAGGCGAGTCTTAATATCGGTCAAGGTTTGAGCCCCCACGGAAACGGGTTTAGCCTTGGCAAATTCAGAGATCGGGGGAGTCCCGAGGATGTGCAGGCCCCGACCAGAGAACTTGGGAAAAGCCTCACCATCAATCAACCAAAAGGCATTGATGCGACCGAAGACAGTATCTTTGTCGATCTCAATGGGCAGCGGCCGCCGCGGATAGAACTGTTTCTCCAGGAAACTCCAGGTTTCCGTGCACTCTTCCACATGGGCGTCCGCATCGATGACCTTCATCGTCTTCCTCCCCTATGTTTTTCCCTCTCCCCTGCCCAGCCAGCTACCTCGGAAAAAGCCCGGGCAGGAAGGCGTTCGTATAGAGGTCCTGCACCGGCACTTCCTTGAGCTTCCAGGCCTTCGTGATCAGGTCCCGGGTGTAGCGGATCTTCTTCTCGTCCATCCAGCCGAGCCCTTTCTGTCGGGCCGTCTCGGTGAACAGAACCTTCGCCTTGGCTTTGAGCCCATAGAGCTCGGCCTGCTTGTCGGTCAGCTCCGGGTGGTAGCGCACCAGGATGTCGATGGCCTCCTCCGGGTGGCCCTCCTGGTAGAGGAAGGCCCGGTAGGTGGCTCGAACGAAGCCTCGCACCAGCCCCTGGCTTCGCTCAACCAGCTCATCACGGGTCACAATCGCCCAGCTGTACACCGGGACGCCATGGTCCTCCAGGTCCAAGGCGTTCATTTCGATCTTCCTGCCATGGATGATGACCGAGGCTGTAGTGCTCGCCAGTAGGGCAGCATGGACCTTGCCAGTCGAAACGGCGGCAGACATCGGGCCAGGAGCCATATTCATGACAGTGATGTTATTCAGGTCGAGGCCGTTAGCCTGTACGAACGGCAGCAGTTGAGTTGCCTCCATGCCGCCCGGGCTGATAGCGATGGTCTTGCCTTCCAGGTCTTTGGGGTTTGTGACGTTAAAGCGTTTGAGGGAGACGACCTGCAAGGGGTTGCGCTCCGCGATGATTCCGACCGCCTTGACCTTGACTCCCTCGGCGCGGACCTTAATCATTGCGCTGACGTCTGCCTCTCCGAAGACGTTACCATCTGCCAAACCGGTCCGCTTGGCCGTATCTCCTGAACCAAAGCCCCGAGCGACCTTTAGAGCGATCCCCTCCTCCTTGTAGTAGCCCTTGCCAATTCCCACATAGGCGTAAGCCTGGCTGCCGCTGATGGTCCAGGCGGCGATGTACGTGGTCTCGGCAAGCCCCTGCGCCCACCCAGCGCCACTCGGTGTCACCGTTACTGGGAGAAGTAGGGCTATGCCGATGAGCGTGCCCTTGAGTGTCCCCTGGAGCCTACCTGCCTTCATGATCATCCCCCATCAGTTCGCATCACCTATAAGCCCTATGCCGAGTCGAGGCGTTTGTCAAGAACACAACCGACGGCAGATTCGAAGGTTCTTGCAGGCCTGGGCGCTCCAGCGGGAGGGCTGGCAGTGCCGAAGGCCAGAAAGCCTCATGACGAACAATGGACCCAACTGGGGATCGTCAAGAGGACTATCCAGGGGCTTGGAGAACTATTAAGCATCAGGCCATTACGCCGCTACCCGGATCTGCACGTGCAGCCGGGGCATGTCGGCCACTTTCTGAAACCAGTCCTGCTAGACGGCGCGTGACTGACATCTCGCTTCTTGAGAACCCGGAAGTTCACCCCGTCGCCCTCACGACAAATCCAAGCTTGGTCAACGCGCTCCTAGCATTCATAGAATCGAAGGGTTTCCGGGTACCAGTAGCAAGGCGAATAAGCTGCTTGGGCGGGTACT
>JACQWB010000302.1 GCA_016209385.1 Candidatus Rokuibacteriota bacterium | reverse complement strand
GTGAAGGAGCGCGCGAGCGGGATGTCGAAGACGACGTCGGCGATCACGTTCCCTCGGAGGGGGGCTCCGCCCCCCTTACGAACCTCCCCCCGTGGGATTGCGCCGGCAAAGCCGGCGCTCGAAACGTCGTAGCCCAGTCGTGGGAGACGAATTTCATGCGCCCGGCTGAGGGGAACGGAGGCGGTCGTACTCGCGACGGGCCAGCTTCAGATCCTCCCAGGCCAACCGCCTGTACTCGGGCCCCGGGTTTCTCAGGAGAAAGGCGGGGTGGAACGTGGGGACGAGAACCGCCGAGCCATACGGGTGCAGGCGGCCCCTGAGCTTGCTGATCGGCTCCTTGGTCTTGAGGAGCGCCTGGGCCGCGAAGCTCCCGAGCGCCAGGATCACCTTGGGCTGGATCGCCGCGAGCTGTCCCCGGAGGAACGGCTCGCACGAGGCGATCTCATCGGGCTCGGGGTTCCTGTTTTGGGGTGGCCTGCATTTGACCAGATTCGTTATAAACACTTCGTCGCGGCTCCAGCCGACCGACTGGAGCATCCGGGTGAGGAGCTGGCCCGCCCGCCCCACGAAGGGCTTCCCCTGCGCGTCCTCCTCAGCTCCGGGGGCCTCGCCGATGCACATCAGGTCGGCGTTCGGATCTCCCGTGCCGAAGACGATCGTCGTGCGCCCCTGGCAGAGCTTGCAGCGGGTGCACCCGTCGATCCGCTTCTCGAGCTGCCTGAGCGCGTCGGCGGGGCCGGGCAGGAAGTCCCTGGAGAGCGGGAGATCCTTCACACCCATCTCCCGGTGGAAGCGGAGGGATTCAGCCAGAGCACGGAGCGCCTCGGCTAGCGCCTCAGCGCCCATGGCCTAGCGGCGCGCCTTCGCGGGCCTCGAGGCCCTGAGCGCGAGAATCCGGTCGAGGATCGCGTCAGCCACCTGGAGCTTCGGCATCCGCGGAAGCTCCTGGACGCCGCCCCAGCGGTCGAGGAGAAGGACCTCGTTGTCATCGGACTCGAAGCCGATTCCCGTGCGGCTCACGTCGTTGGCGACGAGGAGGTCGATCCCCTTGGCCTGGAGCTTCTCCTTGGCGTGGGCGAGGAGGTCGTGGGTCTCGGCCGCGAAGCCCACCAGGAAGGCGCCCGCGTTCCTCGCCGCGACCTCTCCGAGAATGTCCGGTGTCGGGACCAGCGGGATCGAGAGGCCTTCCTGCTTCGAGGGGACCTTGGTGGCATGGGGCCGCGCGAGCCGGTAGTCCGCGACGGCCGCAGCCTTGATCACCATGGTAGCGCCGTCGAGGTGCTGGAGCACGGCCTCGCGCATCTCCTCGGCGGTCTGGATGGGCACGAACACCGCTCCCGGGGGCGGCGTCAGCGCCGTGGGTCCAGACACGAGGATCACCTCGGCGCCCCGCCTCAGCGCGGCGAGGGCGATCGCGTACCCCATCTTCCCCGAGGAGCGATTCGAGAGGTAGCGGACGGGATCGATCGGCTCGCGGGTCGGGCCGGCGGTGATCAGGACCCGCTCGCCGGCCAGATCCTTCGCAGGCACAAGCAGGCGGTGAAGCGCCTCCAGGATGGTCTCCACCTCGGGGAATCGACCCTTGCCCGAGAGCCCGGAGGCCAGCTCTCCCGCCTCGGGCTCGATGACCGTGACGCCGCGGGACCGCAGCGTGGCGACGTTGGCCTGCACCGCGGCGTGATCCCACATCGCTGCGTCCATCGCCGGAACCATCAGGACAGGACCGCGGCAGGCGAGGAGGAGCGTGGTCAGGAAGTCGTCGGCGATCCCGTGAGCGGCCTTGCCGAGGAGGTTGGCGGAGGCCGGCGCCACCAGGAGCGCGTCGGCCCTCTCGGCCAACGCCACGTGCTCCACCGCCGCCTCGGTCTGCGGATCGAAGAGGTCCGTCAGCACCGGCCGGCCGGAGAGCGTCCGCCAGGTCAGCGGCCCGACGAACTTCTGAGCGGCCTCGGTAAGGACGACGGTGACCCCCGCTCCGAGGCGCGTGAGCTCGCGCAGGAGGTAGACCGCCTTGTAGGCGGCGATGGACCCGGTGACACCCAGGATCAGCTCTTTCCCGCTCAGCATGGCCCGACAACACCCAGTCTACTGCGGCGCCATGGCGAGAACCGAGCCGGGTACCCACCGAAGGTGGGTGCAGGACGCAGGGAGGAGGGGGTACCCACCGAAGGTGGGTCGGGAGGCGTACGCGGTTGTACGTCGAGGATGGGCGACGACCGAGGACGACGGGATGCGACGGTTATCGCCATGGTGTCAAAGCTTCAGCGCTTCGCCCTCATCTTTCAGCCGGTACCCCACCTTCCCGCCGGCGACTTCTTCCAGGGCGACGCTCGTGCACTTCTTGTGCCTGGACTCGACCTGGGGCGCGGCTCCGCGGTTGATCTGGCGGGCCCGCTTGGCCGAAAGCACGACCAGCAGGTAGCGGTTGGATACCTTCTCCAGCGCCTTCTCGAGGGAGGGAAACCCCATCCGCCTCCTCCTTACGTCAGGTCTGGGAGCGTGAGGGAGAGCCGGCCCGTGCGGCAACGCTCCGCGCGGATCACCGCAGCCAGCTGCTCCACCGTCTCCTTCAGATCCTGGTTGACGATCAGGTAATCGTACTCGCGCCAGGCCGCGATCTCCTCCCGGGCCCGCGCCAGGCGCCGGGCGATCTCCCCCGGCGCGTCCGACTTCCGCTCCCTGAGCCGCAGCTCGAGGTCCTTCATGGAGGGCGCGACCACGAACACGAGCACCGCCTCGGAATACCGGCCCCGCAACTGGCTTGCGCCCTGCGTGTCGATGTCGAGCAGGATGTCGCGCCCGGCTGCCATCGCCGCCTCGAGCGTGCGCGCGGAGGTGCCGTAGAGGTTTCCGTGGACCTCGGCCCACTCGGCGAACTCACCCCGGGCCATCATCTCCCGGAAGACATTCTCCGAGACGAAGTGGAAGTCGCTGCCGTCCACCTCGCCCGGCCGCGGCGCCCGCGTCGTGTACGAGACCGAGTACGCGAGATCGGGCACCACCGATCGCACTTCCCGACACAGCGTCGTCTTCCCCGCCCCGGAGGGGGCCGACACGACGATCAGCGCCCCGCGCCGCCTATTCACCCGCCAGGTTCCGGTCCGGAGAGGCGAGCCGCTGGGCCAGCGTCGCCGGCTCGAGGGAGGAGAGGACCAGGTGGTCGCTCTCCGTCACGATCACCGCGCGCGTCCGCCGTCCGTTGGTGGCGTCCACGAGCTTGAGACTCCCCTTCGCCCCCTCGATGAGGCGCTTCACCGGCAGCGAGTCCAGGGCCACGATGGCCACGATCCGGCTCGCCACCACCACGTTCCCGTGCCCGACGTTCACCAGCCGCGTTCCCGCCACGCCATCGGCCCTCATTCAATGTTCTGCACCTGTTCGCGGAGCTTCTCCAGGAGGCTCTTGGCCGCGATCGTCGACTGCGAGAGCTCGAGGACGTCCGCCTTCGAGGCGACCGTGTTGACCTCGCGGTTCATCTCCTGGATCAGGAATTCCAGCGTCCGGCCCACCGCCCCGCCATCCCGCACCAGGCCCGTGAAGTGGTCCAGGTGGGCCCGGAGGCGCGCGAGCTCCTCGGTGATGTCCGACCGCTCGGCCAGGAGCGCCACCTCCATCGCCAGGCGGCCTTCGTCCAGGGTCGCGTCGCCCAGGAGCCGCCTGATCCGCTCGCGAAGCCCCGCCGCCCGGCGCTCGAGCGCGGCCGGCACGCGCGCCGCCATCCGCTCCACCTCGCCGGCCAGCAGGTCGTGGAGCTCCGACACCGCCTTCGCCAGCGCTTCGCCCTCGGTCTCCCGCCGCGCGGTCAGCGTCGCGAGCGCACGCGTGAGGGCCTCGGCCAGGAGCGGCCACATCTCCTCGGGGACGGACTCCGGCTGGTCGAGCACGATCACGCCCGGGCGCTCGAGCAGCCACTCGACAGTCGGCGTCCCCGGAGCCCCGAGTTCCGCGGCGAGGGAGCGCGCCAGCTCCGCGTACTCCCGGGCGCGGACCGGATCGATCTTCGTCTGCGTCGCCGCGCCCGCGAGCGGGCGCACCTCGACGCTCACGTCGAGCCGTCCCCGCTGCACCTGTCCCTGAATGAGACGACGCGCCTCCAGCTCCAGGCTCGAAAGCGACCGCGGGAGCTTGAGCGCGAGGTCCAGGTGGCGGTGGTTCAGCGACCGCGCCTCGGCGGCTACGGCAAACCGTTCCCCCGTGACTTCTGCGGTTCCGTACCCTGTCATGCTCCTGATCATCGGGGGCTCCAAGCGGGGGGGATTGAGGCGGATCGGGGCACAGCCATCCACACATGCTAAAAAAATTGTGCTGAAATGTCAATAGCTTTGGGGGCGGTGGGCTTTGACAGCCGCGAGGGCTTGGGTGTAAAGTGCATGCCGTCCTGGGCAGCCCTCCGATTCGGGCGGCGGGATTGGTGATCCGGTCATCGTCTCCCTGGGAACCTTCAACGCGGCCGACATGATGGTGTCGCGACTCGTGCTCGCCGTCACGGGAATCGTCATGGCTGGCAACGTGTCGGAGTAAATGCCCTTCGAGCGCGCACCCGCGCCGCAGGCGCGGGTACCCGGCCCGCGCAATTCACTCGGGCCTCGCGCGGCGGCTGGCCTGCTTCGCGGCATCGAGCGCGGGCTTTGCCCGCGCAAGCTTGGGGGGAGGTATCGGAAGGGGGGCGAAGCCCCCCTCCGAGTAATGGACGAGCCCGCCACGCTCGAACCACCATTCCTGGGGGAGGCCTTGGCGTGGGTACCCGGGCCTCCTCCGATTGTCCTAGCGATCAAGCAGGTGGAGACGTGAACTGCCCGACGCGAGACCGCGGCCGGGAGGTGCCCCGGTGCAGCCGCGGGCGCGTGCAACAAAAGGAGGCCGTACGCCATGTCCCCCCCGAGCATTGACGGGCTCTGCATCAACACGATCCGCACGCTCTCGATGGACGCGGTCCAGAAAGCCAAGTCCGGCCACCCGGGAACGCCGATGGCACTGGCGCCGGTCGCCTACGTTCTGTGGGACCGCCACCTGAGGCACAACCCGAAGAATCCCGACTGGCCCGGCCGCGATCGCTTCGTCCTGTCCGTGGGCCACGCCTCGATGCTCCTCTACTCGCTCCTCCACCTGGCCGGCTACGACGTCTCGCTGGACGACATCAAGACCTTCAGGCAGTGGGACTCCAAGTGCGCCGGCCACCCCGAGCGCGGGCTCTGCCCGGGGGTTGAAACCACGACCGGGCCCCTCGGCCAGGGCGTCGCCAACAGCGTCGGGATGGCCATCGCCCGGCGGTGGCTCGCCGCCTGGTTCAACCGGCCCGGCCACACGATCGTGGACTACCGGGTCTTCGCCCTCTGTGGCGACGGGGATCTGATGGAGGGCGTCGCCAGCGAGGCGGCATCACTGGCCGGCCACCTCGGGCTCGCCAACCTGATCTGGATCTACGACAACAACCGGATCACGATCGAGGGGAATACCGCGCTCGCCTTCACCGAGGACGTCGCGACGCGGTTTCTGGCCTACCACTGGAACGTCCAGCGCGTCGGGGATGCCAACGACCTCGAGCAGCTCGACCGCAACCTCACGATGGCGCTCGCCGAAACCCAGCGCCCCTCGCTCGTCATCGTCGACAGCCACATCGCCTACGGCAGCCCCCACAAGCAGGACACCTCCGGCGCCCACGGCGAGCCGCTCGGCGAGGAGGAGGTGCGGCTCACCAAACAGCGCTACGGCTGGCCGCCGGACGCCCAGTTCCTGGTCCCGGATGAAGTGCGACGACACATGGGGGAGACCATCGAGCGCGGCAGGCGCTGGCAGCTCGAATGGGAGGCGCGCCTCGAAGCGTACCGGAAGGCCTATCCGGAGCTGGCTCTCGAGTGGGATTGCCTCCAGTCAGGCGAGCTGCCCCCCGGCTGGGACAGCGAGCTGCCGTCGTTCCCCGCGGACAAGGATGGGGCTGCGGGACGGGACGCCAGCAGCGAGACCCTGAACGCCATCGCCCGGCGCGTCCCCTGGCTCGTCGGCGGCTCCGCCGACCTGGCTCCCTCGACGAAGACGCGGATCAAAGATGGAGGGGATTTCGAGCGCGAGGACTACGCGGGCAGGAACCTGCACTTCGGTGTCCGCGAGCACGCGATGGGTGCGATCCTCAACGGGATGGCCCTGGCCCGGCTCAGGGTCTACGGATCGGGCTTCCTGATCTTCTCCGACTACTCGCGCCCGACGCTCAGGCTCGCCGCCATGATGGAGCTTCCCGTCACCCACATCTTCACCCACGACTCCATCGGGGTCGGCGAGGACGGCCCCACCCACCAGCCGATCGAGCACCTGGCGAGCCTCCGGGCGATCCCCCACCTGGTGGTGCTGAGGCCCGCCGACGCCAACGAGTGCGTCGAGGCCTGGCGGTTCATCATGGACCTCAAGCGCCGTCCCGAGCACCTCCGCCACTCCCCCGTCGCGCTGATCCTGAGCCGCCAGAAGCTCCCCACGCTGGACCGCACGCGCTATGCCCCCGCCTCAGGCCTCCACCGCGGCGCCTACGTCCTGGCCGACTCGCCGGGCACGCCGGAGGTGATCCTGACCGCCACGGGCTCCGAGCTCCAGTGGTGCGTGGAAGCGTACGAGATGCTCAGCGCCGAGAAGATCAGGGCTCGGCTCGTGAGCATGCCGTCCTGGGAGATCTTCGAGCAGCAGCCCCAGCGCTACCGCGAGGAGGTCCTCCCCCCCGAGGTGCGGGCGCGCGTGGCGGTGGAGGCGGCATCGTCCTTCGGCTGGCGGCGCTACGTCGGCATCGACGGCGCCGTCATCGCGCGCCGCGACTTCGGCGCGTCCGCACCGCTGAAGGAGCTCCTCAAGCGCTTCGGCTTTTCGGGCCAGGCCGTCGCGGCCGAAGCCCTCCGGCTCCTGAGCGGCGGCGAGGGGCTCAAGAGGCTGAGCTTCGAGGTCTGGTCGCCCCACACCTGACCGATGATGCTCGACGCCCCTGCGGAGGTGATGGCCCGCTGACGCACCCTGCGCCGCTCGTCGTCGAACTGCACAACGGTGAGGGCCCCGCGGGCCTGTTCGATCTCCTGTTCAGCTGGGGAACTTTGCCGGGCGAGACGCGCGTCCACGTGGCGTTCGAGAAGTTCCCTGACGCGGAGCCTGCAGTGACCGTCAGACCGGAAGCTCTGAAGCGGCACGACGTTGTGGTGCTGCGCCCCCGGCGGACCATGTTCCCGCGGGAGCGCCGCGGGCCGGGCGGTGACGTCAGACGGTTCGACCTCAGCCGGATCTACGTGCTGTCCGCAGCACGCGAGACACTGATCCCGGGGATCCGCATTCCGTTTGGTCGATCGCTGGCGGTCGCCATCCAGGTCCTCCTCCCCCCGGATGTGACCGAGGGCGTCCTCACGTTCGATGTGGTGCAGCGGCTGGGGAAGCGGATCGTGGGCGAGAGCGCCTGCATCGTGCAGCCGCGGTGAGGCGTCCGCGCCTGAGGCGGGCCGCGCGGCCGCGAGGCAAATCTGTGCGCCCACGACTGCGACCCGCAAGGAGTGGCTGGATGTACCGGCAGGCCGATCGGGTGATCTACCCGTCCTGGTTCTCCCAGCGGA
Source organism: Candidatus Rokuibacteriota bacterium (assembly GCA_016209385.1). Classification (NCBI taxonomy): domain Bacteria; phylum Candidatus Rokuibacteriota; species Candidatus Rokuibacteriota bacterium. The sequence goes on along the minus strand of JACQWB010000302.1, from coordinate 13,412 downwards.
AGCAAAAAGCCTAGGCCTCGAATCCGCCCCCGAACCCTGTCAGCCGGCTTGCGCTCCGTCCTTCCCTGGCCCCCTCCTGTATCGCTTTTTGGACGTTGACGTGTCCGGACGCCCGCCCAAGAATCCGGGCCATGCTGGCGCGCGTTTCCTCGGCCTGTCTCAGCGGGATCGAGGCCGTGCTGGTGGCCGTGGAGGTGGACGTGACCGCCGGGCTCCCCGCTTTCACGATGGTCGGGCTGCCCGATTCCACGGTCCGCGAGAGCCGCGAGCGCGTCCGCAGCGCCGTCCGGAATGCCGGCTACACCTTCCCGATGGACCGCATCACGGTCAGCCTCGCGCCGGCCGACCTCAGAAAGGAGGGCGCCGCCTTCGACTTGCCGGTGGCGCTCGGGATCCTCGCGGCCACCGGCTGCGTCAAGCGTGACCCTCTCGCCGGTCTCGTCGTGCTCGGAGAGCTCGCCCTGGACGGCGAAGTCCGACCGGTGCGAGGGGTCCTCCCGGTCGCGCTGGCCTGCCGGCGGGAGGGTGTCGCCGGGCTCCTCCTCCCTCAGGGCAACAGCCGCGAGGCAGCGGTCGTGGATCGGTTGAGCGTCGTGCCGATCCGGACGCTCCGCGAGGCTGCCGAATGGCTCAACGGTGAGCGCGCGCTCGAGCCGATCGTGCTCGACCCGTCGACGCTGCTGAGTCAGCCCCTGGAGGACGACGCCGACTTCGCCGAGGTGCGCGGCCAGGCCCACGCCAAGCGTGCCCTGGAAGTGGCCGCAGCGGGTGGCCACAACGTCCTCATGATCGGCCCACCCGGCGCGGGCAAAACGATGCTGGCCCGACGCGTGCCGACGATTCTCCCGGCGCTCTTGCTCGACGAAGCCATCGAGGTCTCTGCGATCTGGAGCGTGGCGGGCCTCCTCCCGCCGGACCGGGCGCTCGTGACCGCGCGCCCGTTTCGCGCTCCCCACCACACGGTGTCCGAGGCCGGCCTGATCGGGGGCGGCAGCTTGCCTCACCCCGGCGAGGTCAGCCTCGCCCACCTCGGCGTCCTGTTCCTCGACGAGCTGCCCGAGTTCCCCCAGCATGTCCTCGAGGCCCTGCGCCAGCCCCTCGAAGACGGCCAGGTCGTCCTCTCGCGCGCCGCGCGCGCGGCCACCTTCCCCTGCCGCTTCCAGCTCGTCGGAGCCGCCAACCCCTGCCGCCGCGGCTGCCCGACCCTCGAGGCCTGCCTCTGCACGCCCTGGGATCGCGAGCGCTACCTGGCGCGCCTCTCGCGCCCGTTGCTGGACCGGATCGATCTCCACCTCGAGCTGCCGGCGGTCGTCCCCGCCGACCTGGCGCCGAGCGCGGCCGGAGAGCCGTCGGCCGTGATCCGCGCGCGCGTCGCGAACGCCCGGGCCCTCCAGGCCGAGCGCTTCGCCAGGCCCGGTGTCCGCGTCAACGCCCGGATGAGCGCCAGACAGGTCCGCCGCTTCTGCGCCATGCCCGCCGACGCCCAGCGCCTCCTGGCTCTCGCCATGGCGCGCCTCGGCTTCTCCGCCCGCGCCCATGACCGGCTCCTCAAGGTGGCCCGCACGATCGCTGATCTCGAGGGGCAGGACGCGATCGCTGCGGAGCACCTCGCGGAGGCCATCCAGTACCGCAGCCTGGAGCGCCGGCTCCCCTGATCGTCGCGCGCCTTCCCGCCCGCTTGCGCACCCTGGCGGACATGAGACAATAACCCTCAAGCCCGGCCGGGACGTTCGCGCGTGTGCCGGCCAGGCTCATCGGACTCCAAGGAGGCCGCGATGACATCTCCCGAGAGACTCGCCAGCGAGAGCAGCCTCCTCGTCGTCGTGGACGTTCAGGAACGGCTCTTCGCCGCCATGGATGCCGAGCACCGGGAGGAGATGGTCAAGAACATCAAAGTGCTGGCGACTGCGGCCCGCCGGCTCGGGATGCTGGTTCAGGTCTCCGAGCAGTACCCCAAAGGGCTCGGGCACACGCTCCCCGAGCTCAGGGAGTCGCTGGGCGCGGTGGAGCCGATCGCCAAGATCGCGTTTTCGTGCTGCGGCGCGGAGGGGTTCGTCACCTGGCTCAAGGCCACCGGCGCCCGGCAGGTGATCCTCACGGGGATTGAAGCCCACGTCTGTGTCCTGATGACCGCCCTCGACCTCCTCGCGGAAGGCTACGAGGTCCACGTCGTCGCCGACGCCACCTGCTCGCGCCGGCGCGAGAACCGGCAGATTGCCCTCGACCAGCTCCGCCAGGCCGGCGCCGTCGTGACCTCGACCGAGACCGTGCTCTTCCAGCTCCTCACGGCGGCCGATACGGACGACTTCCGCTTGCTCTCCAGGCTGATCAAGTAAGGGCGGAATGACCCGGTACTTCGAGACCCAGTCCACCGTGCTCCTCGTGGTCGGCTACGGGATCCTCCCCGAGGAGGAGGACCGTCCGATCGCCTACGAGCTGAAGCGGCTCATCAACACGCGCGGGCAGGGGGAGCGGGCGGCGGTCGTCGTGACCGACATGTGGGCCCTGAACCAGGAGATGGTCGAGTTCTTTCCCGCCATCGCCATCGGCGGACCCGGCGCGAACGCCTTCACGGCTCAGATCTACGACGAGCTGCCCGTGGCATTCACGCTCGACCAGCAGGTCTTCATCCAGATGAACCACGACCAGGGCAAGCGCGCCGCGCTCTGGGGCATGGACCACGAGGGCACCAGGCGGGCCGTGGACATCTTCGTGAAGAACGGTTTCCTCGACCGGTTCCTCGACCTGATCTGGAACCGCCGGGGCGAGTAGTGTAGTCGGGCGACGAGGCGCGGGCGGGGAACTATTGCGCCGGCGCGCCGGCGCCGAGGGGCGGGATGTTCGTGTAGGTGACGCTTCCCGCCGGGTCAGCGTAGCGGTAGACGAGCTGAGCAGACCCCCCGAGCTGCGAGACGACCTCGGGGGGCGGAGCGACCTCACCGTTGACGAGCGTCGACTCCTCACGATTCCGGTAGAGCTCGATGACCCGCCGGACGTAGAGCCAGGTCTCCGGATACGGGGGGATGCCGCGGTACCCCTCCACGACCCGGGGCCCGGCGTTGTAGGCGGCGAGGGCGAGGGGCAGGTTCCCGCCGTACCGGTCGAGCAAGTACCGTAGGTAGCGCACCCCACCCTCGATGTTCTGGAGCGGGTTGAAGGAGTTGCGGACCCCGAGGGCCACCGCGGTCTCAGGCATGAGCTGCATGAGCCCCCGGGCCCCCTTGCGGGAGACGGCCCAGGGATCGAAGGCCGACTCCACGCCGATCAGCGCCTCGACCAGCCCGGGCTCCACCCCGTAGCGCTCGGCTGCCTGGCGAATCGCTGCCCCGTAGGCGTTCTGACGGGAGGGGGCCGGGGCTTGGCGCGACATCTCCGGCTCCGATTCCCCCAGGCCGCGCTGCTGGTAGCGGGGATCGCTCGGCGCGTTCGTGAAGTGCACGACGCCGTCCTGATCGACGAAGCGAAACGACCCGGCGAGCACAGGTTGGGTGCTGGAGACCAGCCCCGCGGACAGCGTGAGGAGCAGGAGCCCAGAGCGTCTCAACGTTCCAACATTATAGTCGACTGTCCGCCTGGCCGTCAATTCGGCCCGCCCCGCTGGCCACACTGCCCGTCCACGGCCCTTCGTCAGTTGCGGGAGCCCACGAGGGTCTCGGAGGGCTGGCCTGCGCGCGCCGGCTCGCCGAGGGCCCGGTCGATGACCTCCTCGATCGAGTCCACCAGGTGGACGGTCAACTGCTCTCGGACCGCCCGCGGCACCTCCTCGACCAGGTGCTTCTCGTTCCGGCGCGGGAGGAATACCACGCTGATCCCCGCGCGCTTGGCGGCCAGGATCTTCTCCTTGATGCCGCCGACCGGGAGCACCCGGCCGGACAGGGTGATCTCCCCGGTCATGGCCACGTCGGGGCGCACCGGCCGGCCGGCCAGGAGCGAGACGAGCGCGGTGACCAGCGTGACGCCGGCGGACGGGCCGTCCTTGGGGATCGCCCCGGCCGGGACGTGGAAGTGGATGTCCGAGGACTCCCAGAAGTTCGGCGCGATCCCGAGCTCGGCCGCGTGCGCCCGGACCCACGAGAGGGCGGCCTGAGCCGACTCCTTCATGACGTCGCCGAGCTGGCCTGTCAGGGTGAGGGTCCTCCCCCCCTTCATCCGCGCCGCCTCGACGAAGAGAATGTCACCGCCTGCGGGAGTCCACGCGAGCCCCACGGCCACGCCCGGCACCCGGGTGCGCTCCTCGAGCTCCTCCGGGAGATACTTGGGCGCGCCCAGGAAGTCGCTCACCGACTCAGGCGTGATCGCGACGAGGCCGGTCTGACCCTCCGCCCGGCCCTTGGCCGCCTTCCGACAGAGGGTGGCGATCTCGCGCTCCAGGTTGCGCAGCCCGGCCTCACGCGTGTAGTGGCGGATCAGGAGCTGAAGCGCCTCCGCGGTGAACGCGATGTCGGTGCCCGGGGTCAGGCCGTGCTCGGCGGCCTGCTTCGCGATCAGGTGGCGCTGGGCGATGGCCACCTTCTCTTCTTCGGTGTAGCCGGGGAGCTCGATCGTCTCCATCCGGTCCCTGAGCGCCGGTGGGATCGGGTCGAGGATGTTGGCCGTGGTGATGAAGAGCACCTTCGAGAGGTCGAAGGTCAGGTCGACGTAATGGTCGCGGAACGCGGAGTTCTGTTCAGGATCCAGCACCTCAAGCAGCGCCGCCGCCGGATCCCCCCGGAAGTCCATGCCGAGCTTGTCGATCTCGTCCAGCAAGAACACGGGATTCCTGGACTCGGCCCGCCGCAGCCCCTGGATGATCTGGCCGGGGAGCGCTCCGATGTAGGTGCGCCGGTGACCCCGGATCTCGGCCTCGTCGCGCATCCCGCCCAGCGAGATCCGCACGAACCTCCGCCCGAGCGCGCGCGCGATGGACTTGCCGAGCGAGGTCTTCCCCACCCCGGGCGGCCCCACGAAGCAGAGGATCGGGTCCTTCCCGCCGGGCCGGATCTTCTTCACGGCCAGGTACTCTAGGATCCGGTCCTTGACTTTCTCGAGGCCCCAGTGGTCCTCGTCCAGGATCTGCCGACCCCGCGGGATCTCGACCTGGTCGGCGGTCTCCCTCTGCCACGGCAGCGCGATGAGCCAGTCCAGGTACGTGCGGGCGACCGTGTACTCGGCGGCTGCGGGCGGCATCTTGGCGAGGCGGTCCAGCTCGCGCAGGGCCTCCTTGAGCGACTCCTCGGTCATGCCGGCGGCCTCGATCTTCTGCCGGAGCTCCTCGATCTCCTGCGCCCGCTCGTCGGCCTCGCCCAGCTCCTTCCGGATCGCCTTCATCTGCTCCCGCAGGTAGTACTCCCGTTGGGACTTGGACATCTCCGACTGGATCTCCGACTGGATCTTCGAGCCGAGCTCGAGCACCTCGAGCTCCTTGGTCAGGTTCGTGACGAGCTTCTGGAGCCTCAGCTTGACGCCCCCGGTCTCGAGGAGCTCCTGCTTGGCGACCGTGGTGAGCGTGGGGACCGCCCCCGCGATCAGGTCGGCGAGCCGCCCGGGCTCGGAGAGGTTCGCGGCTACCGCCGCCAGCTCGTCGGGAAGGAGCGGCGAGAGCGAGACGATCTTCTGGAAAAGCGACACCGCGTTCCGGGTCAGCGCCTCGGCTTCCAGGTCGCCCGCGGCGGGCTCGGCCTCTTCCACCGGGACCACCCGCGCCCGCAGGAACGGCTGCGTCTCGAGGATCTCGGCCAGCCGGACCCGCCCGAGCCCCTGGACCACGAGGCGCAGGGTGCCGTCGGGCTGCTTCAGCACCTTGTGGATGACCGCCGCCGTGCCGACGGAAAAGACGTCGGCGGGCCCGGGCTCCTCGAGCGACGGATCCCGCTGAGTCACGACCCCGATCAGGCGGGAGCCCAGCACCGCCTGGTCCACGAGGCGAACCGATGCCCGTCGCCCTACGGCCAGCGGGAGCACCGCCTGGGGAAAGAGCACCGTATCGCGGAGCGGGAGGATCGACAGGATGTCGGGAAGCTCGACCTGGGATTCGCCAGCCATCAGGGAACCTCTCACTCGACAGTCTGGAGGTCGGCGGCCACGGGGGCTCCCCCCGTCCGGCGGACCCTCAGCTCCCACGCCTCCTGGCAGCGGGTGCACCGGATCGCGAACGGGAGCGCGCGGAGCCTGGCGGCAGGGATCGGCTCCTCGCACGTCTCACACCGGCCGTAGCTGCCGTCCTCGAGCTTCTTCAGGGCCAGCTCGATCTGGGCCAGGATATGGGCGCGGCGATCCACGACCTCATAGCCCATCTCCGCCTCCGGTGTCAGGACGGGCCGATCGGCGAGGTCGCCCAGCGACGTCTGTGCGAGCTGGACGGCTCCTTCCCGAAGACCGCCCCGGCCCTCACGGATCCTGGTCACCAACTCCTGCTGCGTCGCCAGCAGCATCCGCCGGAGCTCGGCCTCCGACAGGGGTCGGGCGGTCTTGTCCGCTTCGTGCCGCTTGCTCATGCTTCACTCCTTATTCCGGCCTCGCCTCGTGACGGGCCGGCCTACGGCATGGCCGACGCCCCTCGGCTCGAACTGCCTTAATTCGGCCTCGCCTCATCGCGGGCCTGCCCCGCGGGTTCGAGCGCGGGCTTGGCCCGCGCAATCCCGGGGGGAGGTATCGGAAGGGGCGGGTACCCGCGCCACACCCGCGCGACAGCGCGGGGGGTCGGCGTGGGTGGCCCCCCTCCGAGTGATTCAGAACAGGTCGAGGGGCTTGAGCTGCCCCGACGCGGCCCGGACGAGCGCCTCGCCCGTGTCGCGCGCCTTGTGATTGCCGCCGGCCGCCTCCTCGCGCACGTAGGTCAGCAGCTCCTCGATCTGCTTCTGCATCTCGATCATACGTCTCCGCATCTTTAAGATGATCTCCGCGCCCGCCAGATTCACCCCGAGGTCCCGCGTGAGGCGGACCAGCCGGGCGATCTCCTCCACGTCCTCCGGTGAGTACATCCGCGTCCGCCCGACGGTCCGCGACGGCCGGATGAGACCTTTCCGCTCGTAGAGGCGGAGGGTCTGCGGGTGGAGCTTCAGCATATCCGCGACGACCCCGATCATGTAGAGGGGCTTCCCTCTGTCCGTCACCGCCGCACCTCCGCTTGGAGCGCGCCCGGTACCGCGCCTGGGATGAGCGCGACGCGCGGATTGTCGGGAAGCAGGCGCTCGAGCTGACGGAAGATCTCCTCGGTCCGGGCATCCAGCCCCCTGGGAATCAGCACCTTCACCGTCACGTAGAGGTCTCCCCGCCGCTCACCGTCGAGCCTCGGGAGCCCTTTGCCCCTGAGCCTGAACACCTGCCCGCTCTGCGTGCCCGGTGGCAGCACCAGCACCGCCGAGCCTTCCAGAGTCGGCACCTGGATCCGCGCCCCCAGGACGGCCTCGGTGAGCGCGACCGGGATCTCGCAGTGGAGGTTGTCACCCTTTCGGACGAAGAACGCGTGCGGTGTGACCCGGGTGATCACCACCAGGTCTCCGCGCGGGCCGCCAAAGGGGCCCGAATGCCCCTCGGCCGGAATTCGGAGTTGCGCCCCCGTGTCGACGCCCGGCGGGATCGTCACGGGGACCGTGGCCGGAGCCAGGCTCACCCCGCGGCCGCTGCAGGTCGGGCAAGGGTCGGCCACCCGCTCCCCCAGACCGTCGCACGCAAGACACGGCTCGGGGTGTGGTCTCTCCCCCCACCAGACGCTCCCGGTTCCGCCGCAGTGGTCGCAGGTCACCGCCGGAGCACCACGACGGCTTCCCGACGCGCCGCAGGCAGGGCACCGCGAGAGCCGCGAAACCTCGAGCGCCAGCGACAGGCCTCGAGCGGCATCCGCGAAGGCCAGATCCAGGGCACAGTGGAGGTCGTCCCCCCTCACGCCGCCCGACCGGCGGGGCCGGCGGCCCCCTTCCCATTCATCACGCTCGAAGGCCTGGTGCCCGTAGCGGTCGTAGAGAGAGCGGGCGACCGCGTCGCTCAGGACCCGGTACGCGTCGGTGATCTCGGCATACAGGGCCCGGGCCGCCTGATCCCAGAGGTTGACGTCGGGGGAGTACTGGCGAGCCAGCCGCCGGTAGGCCTGGCGGATCTCCCGGCCCGTGGCAGTGGCCTCGACGCCGAGCACCGCGTAGTAATCGCGCCGCATGCCGCCCTCTTACTTCTTCTCGCCGAGGTCCTCGAACTCCGCGTCCACCACCTCGCCCTCGCGGCCTTTGCTCGCGTCCTGAGCTCCGGTGGTGGCCCCGGCCTGAGCCTTGGCCTGCGCCTCTCGATACATGATCTCCGCGAGCTTGTGGGACGCCGTCATCAGGTTCTCCTGGGCCCGCTTGATGCGGTCGATGTCCTCGCCCGTGAGGGCCTCGCGGGCCTCGCCCAGCGCCTCCTCGATGGCCTTCTTGTCGGCCTCGGGGATCTTGTCGCCGTGCTCCCTCAGCGTCCTCTCCGTGGTATACACCAGGGAATCCGCCTGATTTCTGACCTCGATCTCCTGCTTCCGCTTCGCGTCCTCGGCGGCGTGAGCCTGGGCCTCGTTCACCATCTTCCCGACTTCCTCCTTGGTGAGGCCGGACGAGGCGGTGATGGTGATCGCCTGCTGCTTCGCCGTGGCCATGTCTTTGGCCGAGACGTTCAGGATCCCGTTCGCGTCGATATCGAAGGTCACCTCGACCTGCGGGATCCCGCGGGGCGCGGGGGGAATGCCGACCAGGTGGAATTTCCCCAGCGTCCGGTTGTCGCGCGCCATGGGCCGCTCCCCCTGGAGGACGTGCACCTCCACGGAGGTCTGGCTGTCTGCCGCGGTCGTAAAGATCTCGCTCTTCTTGGTGGGGATCGTCGTGTTCCGCTGGATCAGCGTGGTCAGCACGCCCCCGAGCGTCTCGATCCCGAGCGAGAGGGGCGTCACGTCGAGGAGGAGCAGGTCCTTCACCTCGCCGGTGAGCACCGCCGCCTGGATGGCGGCCCCGACCGCGACCACCTCGTCGGGGTTAACCCCCTTGTGCGGCTCCTTGCCGAACAGCTCGCGCACGACCTCCTGGACCTTGGGCGTTCGGGTCTGCCCGCCCACCAGGATCACCTCGTCGATGTCCTTGGGGGTCACGCCGGCATCCTGCATGGCCTGCCGGCACGGCCCCATCGTGCGTTCGATCAGATCCGCGACCAGCGCCTCAAGCTTGGCCCGCGTGAGCGTAAGGACTAAGTGCTTGGGTCCGCTCGCGTCCGCGGTGATGAAGGGCAGGTTGATCTCGGTCTGGAGCGTCGTGGAGAGCTCGCACTTGGCTTTCTCCGCCGCCTCCTTCAGCCGCTGCAAGGCCATCCGGTCCTTGCGGAGATCGATGCCGTGCTCCCTCTTGAACTCGTCGGCGATCCAGTCGATGACCCGCTGGTCGAAGTCGTCGCCGCCGAGGTGAGTGTCGCCGTTGGTCGCCTTGACCTCGAAGACCCCTTCGCCGAGCTCGAGGATCGAGATGTCGAACGTGCCCCCGCCGAGGTCGTAGACCGCGATGGTCTCGTCCTTCTTCTTGTCCATCCCGTACGCCAGCGACGCGGCCGTGGGCTCGTTGATGATCCGGAGCACCTCGAGGCCGGCGATCGTGCCGGCGTCTTTGGTCGCCTGACGCTGGCTGTCGTTGAAGTAGGCGGGGACCGTGATCACGGCCTTGGTGATCTTCTCGCCCAAGTAGCCCTCCGCCGCCTCCTTGAGCTTGCGGAGGATCATGGCGGAGATCTCGGGTGGCGAGTACTCCTTCCCCCTGACCTCCACCCGGGCATCGGCGTTGGCCGCGCGCACCACCTTGTAGGGGACGAGCTTAATCTCCTGAAGCACCTCGTCGTACCTGCGCCCCATGAAGCGTTTGATGGAGAAAACCGTGTTCTCGGGGTTGGTGATAGCCTGCCGCTTCGCCACCTGGCCCACCGGGATCTCTCCGTCCTTGGTGAACCCCACCACCGACGGGGTGAGACGGCTCCCCTCCTGATTTGCGATGACGGTAGGATCGCCGGCCTCCACCACCGCGACCACCGAGTTGGTCGTCCCCAGGTCGATGCCGATCACCTTGGCCATTGTCGTGTGCTCCCTTCTGAGCGGTTACGGTCGAAACAGTTTGGGCCGGCGAGGCACCCAGACCAGGGTCACGAGCGCCCCGCCGACGCGAATGTTGTCCGCCCGGATCAGATCACGTCGATCTTGATCTCCTTGGGCTTGACGGCCTCGGCCTTCGGGAGATGGATCTCCAGCACGCCGTTCCGGTACGTCGCCTTGATCTTCCCCGCCTCGACCGGAACCGGCACGGGGATGCTCCGCTCGAACTTCCCGAAGAACCGCTCGAGCCGGTGGTAGTTCTCTTCCTTCGTCTCGCGCTCCTGGTGCCGCTCACCCTTGATGGTCAGGAGGTCGCCGGTCATCGTGACCTGGATCTCCTTCTCGTTGACGCTCGGCAACTCGGCCGAGACCACCAGCTCATCCTTCGTCTCGTAGACGTCCACCGCCGGGGCCAGACTCGATCCATCGGTCCGACCCGGACGGGGCGGCCGAAGAACGTGTCGAAAAGCCGGTTCATCTCGGACTGGATGTCGGCGAGATTACGGAAAGGGTCCCACCGCTCTACCGTTGAAGTTAATGCACTCCAGTGCTCCACTCCCATCGCGATCCCTCTCCTTCAAACTTGAGTCTACCATTTATATATCAAATGAGTCGAAGGCTGTCAAGTCCTAACGAAGAAAATTTTGTTCGTGAAAAAAAACTACGTAAATTCGGTAATCTATCAACGAAAGGAGCTACGCTTTTTCCAAGACTTCGCTTGGAAAAAGAGGCTCGCCTGACGGCGAGCAGCCCGGTTCCGAGGGCTTCGATGAAGTACTATCGGGGCATGAAACAGCATGACGAGTTCTCTGACTACTATGAGGAGCTGCTGGAGGGGCGGTACGACTGCGTCGATCGGATCGTGCTCAACGGGTATTTCTCGCTGGGGCAGCAGGGCGGCGGGTTTCGCCACTGGTGGCGCAAGCTGACCGGCTCGGACGCGACCCTCGACCAGGAGCACCTGTTGCAGATGGCCGGGCGATTCAGTCGCCGGGTGCATGCCTACGCCAAGCGGCGTGGGATTCCGCTCATCCACTGTGAGCCTGGGGTGCGCAAGCACGAGCTCGCCGAGCAGTATCGGCCGCAGGATTCGAACTTCACCGGGGTCTTCCTGATCCTGGTCGCGAAGGCTCCGGCCCTGGTGTGGGAAGTGAGCCAGAACTCGCGGGGCGTCCCTCATCTCAGCCGCAAGACGCCCTGGCCCTATGTCAACCACTACCACTTTCACATCATCGACAAAGACTGGGGCCATCTGACCTTCAAGCTCAGCGGGCATCCGCCCTTCGGCGTCCAGGTGATGCTCAACGGGCACGAATGGGTCGAGCGCCGAGCCCGCAAGAAGGGCCTCGCCGCAGTGAAGGAGGGCAACTGCTTTGTGGGGGGCTCGGACGTCCGGGCCTTGGATCGGCTCGCGGACGCCCTGTGTGACGCCCACAGCATCGGACGAGTGATCCGGGTCTGTGAGCGGTGGGTGTACTCGAGCTGCTTGTGCTTCGCCCTGACCCGGGAGGAGCAGCAGCGCTCGGGGTTCTACTACCAGTACTCCTGCTACCAGCTCGAATACAGCCGGAACCTGCTGTTTGTCCGCGGCACGGTGCTCGACGAGGTGTACCAAGGGCTCATCGATCGGACCCGTCGCGCTCTGGACGTGGCCGCCCTCAAGACCATCTTCGGCAAGAAGCACCGCCCGCATCAGCGCCGCCAGCCCGGGAGGGAAGCCCCTCGGATCGAGCGGGCGCTGGGCGAGTCGGCCTACGATCTGACGGTGTTCAAGCTCCATTTTGGCCGACTGACGCTGAAGATCTACGACAAAGGGGCCCGAGTGCTGCGGATCGAGGTCATCGTCCACAGCGTCAGGGCCCTGGGCTGCGGGAAGCGACTGGAGAAACTCTCGATCGTGCTGGCCCGGCTCCAGCGCATGGTGATCGACTTTCTCAACGTCGTGTACGCCGCGCACCTGAGCACCCTGGGGGCAGAGGCGCTCGACGCCTTGCCCCAGCCGACGCAGCGGGGCGCCCACCGGGTGGCCGGAGTGGACATCCAGAAGCCGCGCATGCGGGCAGTGATCGAGGCGGCGCTGGCTCTGGCACCCCGGCCGGGGGGATTGACGATCCGGGAATTGACCGACAAAACGCGAGCCCTCCTGGGCCCTGGGGGACCGCCCTACACGCCGCGCCAGGCGGCCTATGACCTGCGCAAGCTCCGGGGCAAGGCGTTGATCCTGCGGGTGGGGACCACTCGCCGGTACCAGGCTCCGGTGCCGGGCATCCAAACATTGGCCGCGCTTCTGATCCTGCGCGAGAAAGTCCTCAAGCCCGTCCTCGCGGGCGCGGGCAAACCCAAACCGGGCCGACCACCCAAACAGGTCCACCCGCTTGACGTGCACTACGACAACCTCCAGCGGGAATTGCGGCGGACCTTCGAAACCCTGGGCCTCGTCGCGTGAGCGGCTTCCGATAACATGTTGGTCTTAGCGGCTCAGTAAGCGGCCAGGAGCGTGTCGGAGTAATGCCCTTCGAGCGCGCACCCACGCCTTCGGCGCGGGTACCCGGCGTGGGGGAGGCCTCGGAGGGGGCCGTCGAGGCCCCCTCCGATTGTCCTAGCCAACCTCCCTCACGCGGTCTTGAACCGGCGCCCAACCCCGACGCTCCCCGTGCTGGCCAGGCGCCGGGTGCGGCGGGTCCGGACCGGAAGCGCCGACCAGTGGACGAAGCCGGCGAGCGCCGCCCAGGGTTGACATCACCTGGATGCCGTGATACGAGTGCTTGACGGCGCGCAGCCGAAGCGAACAGGCACGCTAACCCGAGGAGTTACGCTATGGCAAGGCTCGACGCGTTCTTCAAGCTGATGCTCGATCAGGGCGCCTCCGACCTTCACCTCGCATCCGGACAGGCCCCCATCCTCCGGATTCACGGCGACCTGCAGCGGGTTAAGTACGACGTCCTCGACAGCGACAACCTCAAGTCGATGCTCTACGAGATTGCCCCGGAGCATAAGATCAAGACCTTCGAAGAGACGGGGGACGTGGATTTCGGCTACGAGATCCCGGACGTCGCGCGCTTCCGGGCCAACTTCTTCAACCAGAAATACGGGTGCGCCGCGGTCTTCCGGAGGATTCCGACCAAGGTGCTGACCGCGGATGAGCTGGGGCTGCCCCCCATCCTCAAAAAGGCAGCCATGCTCAACAAGGGGCTCGTGCTCGTGACCGGGCCCACGGGCAGCGGGAAGTCCACGACACTCGCGGCGATGATCGATCACGCCAACAAGAACCGGCACGACCACATCATCACCGTGGAAGACCCCATCGAGTTCGTGCACCAGAGCCAGGGGTGCCTGGTCAACCACCGGG
>JACQWB010000301.1 GCA_016209385.1 Candidatus Rokuibacteriota bacterium | reverse complement strand
GAGCCATGAATCGCGTCATCATATTTGACACCACGTTGAGGGACGGGGAGCAAGCGCCGGGGTTCTCCATGAACACCATGGAGAAGCTGGAGATGGCCCGGCAACTGGCCCGGCTCAACGTGGACGTCATCGAGGCCGGGTTTCCAATCTCTTCCGACGAGGACTTCGAGGCGACGCGCGAGGTGGCGAAGCAGGTGGGCACCCTCGAGGGGGCCCCGATCATCTGCGGGCTGTCCCGGGTCGGCCTCGCCGACATCGACCGGTGCTGGGAGGCCGTGAAATATGCCAGGCGCCCGAGGATCCACACGTTCGTGGCGACCTCGGACATCCACCTGAAGTACAAGCTCAGGAAGACCCGCGCCGAGGTCCTCAAGGCGGCGGTCGACGCCGTGAAGCACGCTCGGGAATACTGTCACGACGTGGAGTTCTCGCCGGAGGACGCCTCGCGATCGGACTTCGATTACATGTGTGATGTCCTCGAGGCGGTGATCGAAGCCGGCGCCACCACGATCAACATTCCGGACACGGTGGGCTACGCCATCCCGAAGGAGTGGGGTGAGCGTATCGCGCGGATCCGGGAGCGCGTCAAGAACAGCGGGAAGGCCGTGCTCTCCGTCCACTGTCACAACGACCTCGGGCAGGCCGTGGCCAACTCGCTGGTCGCCATCATGAGCGGCGCCCGGCAGGTGGAGTGCACCATCAACGGGATCGGCGAGCGGGCCGGCAACGCCTCGCTCGAGGAGATCGTGATGGCGCTCAGGACCCGCCAGGACTTCTTCGGCATCGACACCCAGATCAGGACCGAGGAGATCTTCCGCGCTTCCCGCCTCCTCTCCCACATCACGGGCGTCCACGTGCAGCCCAACAAGGCCGTCGTGGGGGAGAACGCCTTCGCCCACGAGGCCGGGATCCACCAGGATGGAGTCCTCAAGGAAAAGCTCACGTATGAGATCATGAGGCCCCAGGACATCGGACGACCGTCGAACAAGCTGGTGCTCGGCAAGCACTCAGGCCGTCACGCCCTGGCCGTGCGCCTCAAGGATCTGGGGTACGACCTGTCCGGGACCGAGCTGGACCGGGCCTTCAAGAAGTTCAAGGACCTGGCGGACAAGAAGAAGGAGGTCTACGACGAGGACCTCATGGCCCTTGTGACCAGCGAGATCGCTCAGGTCCAGGAGACCTACGTCCTCGATTACCTGCACGTGATCAGCGGCACCGGCATCGTCCCGTCGGCCACGGTCCGCCTGAAGAAGGAGGAGGAAGTCTTCCAGGACTCGGGCGTCGGGGACGGGCCAGTGGACGCGGTGTTGAACGCCATCGATGCGATCACCGGGCTCAAGGGGCGGCTCCTGGACTATTCGCTCCGGGCGGCGACGTCCGGCAAGGACGCCATCGGCGAGGTCTCGGTGAAGGTGGATTTCGACGGGACCGTGGTCAGCGGCAAAGGCGCGTCGACCGATGTCATCGAGGCGAGCGCCCGGGCCTACCTGAACGCGCTGAACCGGGTGGTGCACCCGGCGGGGCAGAAGCTCAAGGAGGTCGGACCCTGACATGGGCATGACGATCACCGAGAAGATCCTCGCGGCTCACGCCGATAGGCGAGAGGTTCATCCAGGAGAACTCATCACCTGCCGGCTCGATCTCCTCATGGGGAACGACATCACCGCCCCCATCGCGATCAAAGAGTTCGAGCGGACGGGAGCGACGCGGGTGTTCGATCCTGACCGGCTGACGATCGTCTTGAGCCACTTCGTCCCGGCCAAGGACATCAAATCCGCCGAGCAGTGCCGCATCGCCCGGGAATTCGCCAAGAAGCACAAGCTCAAGTACTTCTACGACGAGGGGCGCGGCGGCATCGAGCATATCCTGCTGCCTCAGGAGGGGCTCGTGGTCCCGGGCGACGTCGTGCTGGGCGCCGACTCGCACTCCTGCACCTACGGCGGGCTCGGCTGCTTCTCCACCGGCGTCGGCTCCACCGACCTGGCCGCCGCGATGATCACCGGCGAGACCTGGTTCAAGGTGCCCGAGTCCATGAAGTTCCACTTCTACGGGCGGCTTCAGCCCTGGGTGTCGGCGAAGGACCTGATCCTCTACACGATCGGGCAGATCGGGGTGGACGGGGCGACGTACCGGGCCATGGAGTTCACGGGCGAGGTGGTACACGCGCTGCCGGTAGACCAGCGGCTCACGCTCTGCAACATGGCCATCGAGGCTGGTGGTAAGAGCGGGATCGTGGCCGCTGACGAGATCACGCTGGAGTACGTGCGGCCGCGAGCGAAGCGGCCGTGGACGCTCCACCAATCAGACGCTGACGCCCAATACCACTCGGTTTTTGAGTGGGATGCGGGCAAGATCGACCTCCAGGTCGCGTGCCCGTACTCGCCCGACAACGTGCGGCCGCTGGACGAGATCGCGGGCGTTGACGTGGACCAGGTCTTCATCGGCTCCTGCACCAATGCCCGCATGGAAGATCTCCGGATCGCCGCCCGGATCATGCGGGGTAGGAAGGTAGCGCCCTACGTGCGCTGCATCGTGATTCCGGCCACTCACCAGGTTTTTCAGCAGGCGATGCGGGAAGGATTGATCGAGGTCTTCGCCGAGGCCGGCTGCGCCATCTCCGAAGCGACCTGCGGGCCATGCCTCGGGGGCTACAACGGCGTGCTCGGTCCCGAGGAGGTCTGCCTCTCCACGTCGAACCGGAACTTCCCCGGACGCATGGGGCATCCCAAAGCGCGGGTGTACCTCGCAAGCCCCGCAGTGGCAGCGGCCACCGCCGTGACCGGCAAGATCAGCCACCCCGAAAAGGTGGCGAGCGCGTGAGGGGAGATCGCTCATGAACCTGTACGGCAAAGCCTGGAAGTACGGGGACAACGTCGACACGGACCAGATCATTCCGGCCCGCTACCTGGTGACCTCGGACCCGTCGGAGCTGGGCAAGCACTGCATGGAGGACGCAGACCCCGAATTTGCCAAGAAGGTCCGGATCGGGGATGTCCTGGTCGGGCTCAGGAACTTCGGCTGCGGCTCCTCGCGCGAGCACGCCCCGATCTCGATCAGGGCCGCGGGGGTGTCGGCGGTGATCGCCAAGTCCTTCGCCCGGATCTTCTACCGGAACTCGATCAACCTGGGGCTTCCCCTGTTCGAGTGCCCGGAAGCTGCCGAGCGGATCGAGCAGGGAGATGATCTGGAGCTCAACCCAGTGACGGGCGAGATCAAGAACCTGACCAGAGGGGAGAGCTATCAGGCCCAGCCGCTGCCCGAGTTCGCGCGCGCAATCATGGCGGCGGGCGGGTTGATGAACTACGTCGCGAAGAAGCAGGGGCTCGGCAAGTCAATGGATCCTACTGCCTCCAACTATGACACACGGCAAGACTAGGGTGTCCAGACTCGAAATGGTGTGGAGAGCTTAAGGGCAAAAGATGGCGGCCTACAAGATCGCGGTGCTCCCGGGAGACGGAATCGGTCAGGAGGTCATCCCCGAGGCCGTGAAGGTCCTCGAGCGGGTGGCCAGGGGAGCGGGCGTCGAGTTCGAGTTCGAGGAGGCCCCCATCGGGGGGGCGGCGATCGACGCCACCGGTGTCCCCCTCTCCGACTCGACGCTCCGCCTCTGCGCCGAGAGCCACGCCATCCTGTTCGGGGCCGTGGGCGGTCCCAAATGGGACGATCTGCCGAACGAGAAGCGGCCCGAGCGGGGGCTCCTGAGGCTTCGGAAGGAGCTCGACCTCTACGCCAACCTCCGTCCGGCCAGGTGCTTCCCGATGCTGGTGGATGCCTCGCCGCTGAAGCGGGCGGTGGTGGAGGCGACGGACCTCATGGTGATCCGCGAGCTCACCGGGGGCCTCTACTTCGGCGAGCCCCACGGGCTCGAGACGGGTCCGGACGGAAGCCGGCGGGCGGTGAACACCATGGTCTACACCTCGCGGGAGATCGAGCGGGTGGCGCGGGTCGCCTTCGAGGTCGCCCGCAAGCGCCGCAAGCGGCTGGCCTCGGTGGACAAGGCGAACGTGCTGGTGGTCTCCCAGCTCTGGCGGGAGGTGGTGAACCAGGTCGCCCGGGAGTTCCCCGACGTGGCGCTCGAGCACATCCTCGTCGACAACTGCGCCATGGCCCTCGTCCAGCGGCCGTCGACGTTCGATACGCTCGTGACCGAGAACACCTTCGGTGATATCCTGTCCGACGAAGCGGCGATCCTCGCGGGCTCCATGGGGATGCTCCCCTCGGCGTCGCTCGGCGGGACGAGCGCCCTCTACGAGCCCGTGCACGGCACGGCGCCGGATATCGCGGGGCGGGGGATCGCGAACCCCATCGCCGCGATCCTCTCGGCGGCCATGCTGCTCCGCTACTCGCTGAACCTGGGGTCCGAGGCGGAGCGGGTCGAGGCGGCGGTGCTGCGGGTCCTGGAGAAGGGCTACCGGACCTCGGACATCCGCCAGGAGGGGACGACGCTGGTCGGGACGAGCCAGATGGGCGATCTGATCGCGCGCGAAGTCGAAGCGCTCTTCTAGTCGGAGGGGGACACCCACGCCTTCGGCGCACCCGGGCCTCTGGCCCGGGTACCCGCCCGGGCCCCCTCCGATGCCTCCCCCAGGAGGCTTGCACTGGCAAAGCCAGCGCTCGAACCGGGTGGAGGGGAAGCTCCAAAGGAGAGCTCATGGCGTCAGGGTACGTGGTGGCAGTCGTCGGCGCGACCGGGGCGGCCGGGTCGACCACGCTCAAGATACTCGAGGAGCGCAAGTTCCCCGTGAAGGAGCTGCGCGCCTTCGCCTCCGAGCGGTCCGTCGGGAAGACGGTGCGCTTCAGGGGAGAGGTCCTCCGCGTTGAGAAGGTGACTCCGCAGGCGTTCAGCGGCGTGGAGATCGCGTTCTTCTCGGCCGGGTCGGCCCAATCGCGGGAGTTCGCGCCCCAGGCGGTGAGAGCCGGAGCTGTCGTGGTGGACAAATCCAGCGCCTTCAGGATGGACCCCGGAGTGCCGCTGGTCGTTCCCGAGATCAACGCCCACGCGGTGACGGGCCACAGGGGGATCGTCGCGAGCCCTAACTGCACGACCGTCGTCACCGTGATGCCGCTCAAGCCGCTCCACGACGCGGCGCGGATCCGGCGGGTCATCGCCGTGAGCTATCAGGCGGTGTCCGGTGCGGGCGTGAACGGGGTGGAGGAGCTTCGACGCCAGACGCTCGCCTGGGCCAAGGGCGAGCCGATGGAAGCCCGGCACTTTCCCCACCAGATCGCCTTCAATCTGATCCCGCACATCGACCGGTTCGGAGACGGCGGCTACACCGGCGAGGAGTGGAAGCTCATCCACGAGGTGCGGAAGATCCTGGAGGCGCCGGACCTCGCCATTTCCCCGACGACGGTCAGGGTGCCGGTGTTCACCGCCCACTCGGTCGCCGTGAACGTCGAGACCGTCGAGAAGGTCAGCTCCGCGCGCGCCCGGGAGCTCTTCGCCAACTTCCCGGGGCTCAGGGTCTGGGACGAGCCGGCCGAGAACCGCTACCCGATGCCCGTGGTCGTCGAGGGGCAGGACGACTGTTTCGTGGGCCGGATCCGCGAGGATCTCTCGCTCCCGAACGGCCTGAACTTCTGGGTGGTGGGCGACCAACTCCGGAAGGGCGCCGCCACGAATGCGGTCCAGATCGCCGAGCTTCTGACCCGACCCGCGCTCTAAGGGTCGGCTCCGCCGACCCGCTCGGGTGCCCGCTGAGGAAGCTCGCTCCGCTCGTGCATCTCGCGATGACCCGGACGCTTCGCCTCACGCTCGCCTACGACGGAACGGCCTACCACGGCTGGCAGGTTCAACCGGTCGTGCTGACGGTCCAGGGTCTCCTCACCGACGCGTTGACCCGCATCCTGCGCGAGCCTGTGAAGGTGGTGGGGGCGAGCCGGACGGATGCCGGGGTCCACGCCCTGGGTCAGGTCGCGTCGTTCGTGACGACGCGACAGCTCTCTCTCCCGGCGATCCGATCGGGGCTCAACGCCCTCCTGCCGCCCGACGTCCGGGTGCTGGAGGTCGCCGAAGCGCCGCCGGGCTTCGACGCCCGCCGGTGGGCCCGCCTGAAGCGGTACGCCTATCTGATCGACAACGGGCCGGTCGCGCGGCCGCTGCTGCGGCGTTACGCCTGGCACGTCCCCCGGCCGCTCGAGGCCTCGTTCATGCGTGCCGGGCTCGGCGCGCTCAGGGGCAAGCACGACTTCTCCGCTTTCTGCGCGGCCCCCGGCCGGGAGCGAACCCCGGTCTGCACCGTGTTCGCAGCGCGCCTCGTCTCCCGGCGAACGCTGCTCGCGGTCTTCGTGTCCGCCGACAGCTTTCTCCACCACATGGTGCGGAACATCGTCGGGAGCCTGGTGGAAGTCGGAGCCGGCCGCCGCCCGCCGGCGTGGATCCGGGACCTGCTCCTGGGGCGCGACCGGACCCGCTCGGGACCGACCGCCCCGGCCCAGGGACTCACGCTGCTGCGGGTCGGCTATCCGGTTACCGGGGCCTCGTCCCCGCTCCCCGAGTAATGCCGGCGGCCGGACCGGACCGTCATGGAGCGGTTGACCTCCGAAGAGCTGAAGCGAGAGCAGGCGAAGACGCTCGCCTCCCCCCGGATGCGCTACGGCCTCCTCGCGCGCCTGCTCTTCGTGACGATGGATCTCCTCTACGGCCGGCGGCGACGCCTCTCCAAGTTCAAGGTCCTGGAAGTGATCGCCCGGGTGCCGTACCAGGCCTGGGAGAACGTCGCCTACGTCGCAATGACCCACACCTACGGCTCCCCGGAGTTCGCGCGCCGCGTCTTTGACCGGGTGCACGAAAGTCGGATCCAGCAAGACAACGAGATGTGGCATCTCCTGATCCTGGAGGAGCTGACGGACAGGAAGGGAATCCGTGAGGGGTTCGTCCGCTATCGGATCATCCCCCAGATTCTCGCGTTTCTCTACTACCACATCGCCTGGCTCCTCTACGTGATCCGGCCCAAGTGGAGCTACCTCCTGAACGCCGCCTTCGAGGACCACGCCGAGCACGAGTACATGGCGCACGTGGCGGACAATCCGGCCCTCGAGTCGGAACCGTTCGAGAGCATCTTCGAGGCCGACTACGGACGGTTCGCGTCGCTCGCCGACCTCATCCGCCAGATCGGCTACGACGAGCGCGTCCACAAGCTCGAGAGCCTGCGGCGGGTCGAGGTTGCGAGGTTTCGCTAACCGCTGGTAGAGTTCGAGGAACGGCGGCCCATGGGCAAGGACGAGTACTACGCGCGCGTCGAGCAGCTCACCGAGGGGGCGATGGAGCGGCTCTCGCGCCTCACCCCGAGCGTGGCGGATTTCGTCCTCGCCCACTACCGCGCCATCCGAGAGGCCGCGGAGGCGCACCTGTCCGGCGAGGAGCGGACCAGCCTCACGAACCTCTCCTTCTTCTACTTCCTCGCGACCTGCATCGATTTCCTCTTCTTCCTCCACCTCCGGCACCGGAACGTCAACATCTACGAGCACGAGCTGGAGCACATCCTGAGCGTCATGATCACCCACGCCCGGCATCAGAAGGACGCGCTCCCCGGGCCGCCCGATCCGCAGGCCCTCCCGACCCTGTCTGCGCTGCCCGAGACCTTGGCGCCGGACTGGGAGCAGATCGCGCGCGAGCTTCGCGGGGATCCGGAGGGGCCCGGTGGTGTCGGAGAGCGCGGCTCGGCCACGTGACGCGCGTGGCGAATTTGACAACCCCTCCCGCGGCCCGTAGCATCTGAGCATGCGCTGGGGCGTCGTTCTCTGCAGCTGCAACGAGACGCTGCGGATCGATCCGAAACGGGTCGGGGCGTATCTCGGCCTCACGACCCCGCCGGTCCTCTTCGCCCGCCTTCCACGGGATGAAGTCCACTCGCTCGTCGAGCTGGTGAACCGCGAGCGTTTCGATCGGGTCGTGATCGGCTGTTGCGGTCCCGCCGATCTCTTCCGCGAGGCCGTCGGGGCCGCGGGCGGAGAGCCGACGCAGGTGGTCGTCGTCAACCTCAAGGAGCAGTGTTTCTGGGCTCACCCGCCCGGCGAGGAGGCGGAGGCGAAGGCGGCCAGGCTCCTCAGGGCCAGCATGCGGCTGGCCGAGACGTCCCGCCCGGCGCCGGAAGTCCCGGTGAAGGTCGGCGGGACCGTCCTGATCGCCACAGACTCGCCCGCCGGGCTCCATCTCGCGCGTCGGCTGGGCGAGGTCGGGCGCCCGGTCCTCGTTCTCGACGAGCGCTCCGAGGCCTTTGACGGGGAGTTCATCCACCCCCTGCCGTGGAAAACCAACTGGGGGAGAGTGACCAGGGTCGAGGGGAGCCTGGGAGCCTTCCGCGTCACCGTCGAGCGGAGCCAGCCCCTCGATCTCGAGACGTGCGTCTATTGCCGTCGCTGCGTTCCGGTCTGCCATACCTCCGCGATCAGCGAGGGGCTCCGCTTGAGGCTCCCGCTCTGCGACCGGTGCGGCGATTGCCTGACGGCGTGCGAGCACGTCGGCGCCATCAAGATTCCGCGCCAGGAGACGGAGACGATCCGCGCCGACCAGGTCGTCGTGATCACTGCTGACGGCGCCCCGGAGGTGTCGCCGAGGACCGGGTACCATCTCCTGCGTTCGCCCAGTCCGGGAGACATGGACGGGTTGGCGTGGAAGGTCTTCGGGCTGATCGGCGAGTTCAGGAAGCCGGAGTACGTGACGTATCACACCGACACGTGCGCGGGAGGCTCCGCGGACCACGAGAGCTGCGGGATCTGCATCGGAGTCTGCCCGTACCACGCGATCGCCCGGGACCCGACGAATCGTCTCCGCGTCCGCGTGGACCAGCAGGCGTGCGAGGGCTGCGGGGCCTGCGTCTCCGCCTGCCCCACTTCCTCGCTCACCTTCAATGACCCGCCCCCCGCGGACCTCTACGCGCGGATGGCGGCGCTGCTGGCGCCGCTTCCCGGCCATCCCCAGGTGGATCCGCCGGTGGTGGCCTTCCACTGCCCCGAGAAGGGGCAGGTCGCGCTGGCCGAGGCCGGGAGGCTCAGGCTCAGCTACCCGCCCACGGTCCTGCCGGTGCCGATGGCCTGCCTGCGCCATGTCTCCGAGGCCAACATCCTGGCGGCGTTCCGCATGGGGGCCGCCGGCGTTGCGCTCGTCGGCTGCGAGTCCTGCCCCCACGGCGAGCGGCAGTTGCTCCTCCAGAAGGTCGCCCTGGCCCGCTCGGTGCTCGACGCCTTCGGCGTGGGCGGCGAACGGGTGCACGTCATCACGGGCGAGGCGGGGGAGGCCCGGACCATGCTGGAGGCCCTGGAGCGATTCGTCGCGTCCCTCGGGCCGGCTCCGGTCAGATGGGACGGGCGCTCGGCATCGGCGCTCCCGTCGGAGAACCGCGAGGTCGTCGCCGACGCCGTTCGGGCCTTGATCGACGCCACCGGTCGCGAGCCGGGCCGCGTCGGGGTCGGCGAGACCGAGCCGTTCGCGTTCCCCGACGTGAGGGCCGCGGGGTGCACGATGTGCCGGACGTGCGTGAACGTCTGCCCGACCCATGCCTTCAAGTTCGAGGAGGCGCGGCAGACGCTCGAGCTGAAGCAGATCGCCTGCGTCAACTGCGGCCTCTGCGCGACGGCCTGCCCCGAGCACGTCATCACCTTGAAGCCCGAGGTCTATCTCGACCGGGGCGCTCTCGACTGGCAGGTGGTGGTCCGCGACGAGACCGTGGGGTGCCTCAAGTGTGGAAAGCCGTTCATCAACCGGCGGGCGCTCGAGGCCGTGGAGGCCAAGGTCTTGTCCCTCGCGTCCATCGTGGACACCTTCGCGGGCACCCGGCGTGATCTCCTCCGCATGTGCCCGAACTGCCGCGCCGTCGCCGCGGTTTTCGAGATGGACAAGGGTTGGGAGCCCTAGGGTCGCCATGGAGGAGGGCCGGAAGAAGAAGCGCGACCGAAGGCGGGATCGGGCGGAAGGGAAGGAGTTCATGGATGCAGCCCGGGAGGCCTTCGTCCGGTATATGGCCCTGGAGAAGTGGCGCGAGGTTGAGGACATGCGGGAGACCCTCGGCTTCGATTGGGCGCAGGCGGCTAAGGAGGCCGGTCAATTCCCGGGACGCGGATCCTATCACCGGCTGTGGGTCCGGAGGTGGGAGGAGGACGTGCTTCCCCAAGCGACGGGAACGGACCCGGGGAAGCTATTTGCGGCCCTGGAGGCGGCCATCACCGCAGCTGTCCGTGATGAGGAGGAGGAGCGAAAGGCGCGTGGGGACCGCCCACTTGATGAGGAGCCCGAATACAAAGGTTTCCTGGACGCGGCCCTTGGGAAGCTCTATCGGGAGGCGGCCGGGGAGCTAGAGCCCGGCTAATCATGGTTGGTGACCGGGACCTGCTTGCTTTTCGCCAAGGTTATTACGACCTGTTTGTCTCCCTTCTCTGGAAAGAACCTGCGGGCGAGCTTCTCGCTGGCCTGGCCGACGGGATCGACGAGAGGATCAAAGCGGCCCGCAATGTTCACGCCCGCCTCGGTGAGGGGTGGGAGGAGATCTCGCGCGTCCTGAGCGACGCGGCGCGGGGGGGCCTCGCAGAGAGGGTGGCGGAGGAGTACACCCGGCTCTTCATCGGTCCCCACGGGCCAGCCGTCTACCCCTACGAATCGTACTACCTCACTGGTCGCCTGTTCGACCGTCCCCTCGCCGTGGTGCGGGGTCTCCTGACGGAGCTGGCCCTCGAGAAGGCGGAGGGGTACGCAGAGCCTGAAGACTTCCTGGCCTTCGAACTGGAGGTGATGCGTCGCCTGATCGGGCGCCAGCGTTCCGTCGCCGACCCGGACGCGGAGGTCCACTGGCTGAACTCGCAGGCGACGTTCCTGAAGCGCCACCTCCTCGTCTGGGGCCCGACCGCAGCCAGGGACCTGAGCGATGCCGAAGGAGCGGTTTTCTACCGCGGGGTCGGAAAGCTGTTGCAGGGGTTCCTCGACCTTGAACGGGACCTGTTCAATGGGTGGGGCACAGAGGAGTTGAGGTCTCTCGAGGAAGCCCGCCAGAGCTTCGCGCGGGAGGAGTGGAGGGGGCCGCTGGTCGACCTCCATGGAGAGTCAGCACCCCCCTAGGACAATCGGAGGGGGACACCCCCCCTTCGGCGCGGGTACCCGGGCTCCCTCCGAGACCTCCCCCAGGAATGGTGGTTCGAGCGTGGCGGGTTCGGCCATGCCGCGAGGCAGGCCACCCGCCGCGCGAGGCCCGAGTTGGTTGCGCGGGCGAAGCCCGCGCTCGAAGGGTCTTATT